>CAYUFU010000008.1:0-10533 GCA_964444145.1 uncultured Chitinophagales bacterium | reverse complement strand
TAATCTTCGAGCGAGCGTTTGGGAATCAGGGCCTTGACTTGAATGCCTTGGCTGACAAGCAATGTGTTGAGCGAGCTGATGTCCTCGGCTGGAAGTGTGACCTCTAAAAACCGATCGCGTTCGATCACGCGTTCGACTGATGGGTGTGCAGAGCACACGTCTTTCGCTTTTGCGAAAGGCGTCGCGTCAATCTTCACGATGCTTGGACCGTCGTTCAGCAGGTCGTGGACTTTTCCCTGCACAACGAGCTTGCCGCGGTTGATGATTGCCATGCTCGTTGCCGTTTGCTCAATTTCACTGAGAAGGTGCGACGAGAGGAATATCGTCATCTGATGTTCGGTGGAAAGTGCTTTGATGAGTTCTCGTACTTCTTTGATGCCTTGCGGGTCGAGACCTGTTGTTGGCTCGTCGAGGATGACGAATGCGGGATTGCCGAGAAGAGCCTGCGCAATGCCGAGACGTTGTTTCATACCGTGCGAATAGGTTTTCACGTTGTCGTGTGCGCGGTCGGTTAGCCCAACGATGTCCAGGACGCGCGCGATCTCCTTGTTGTCGTGATGACCACGCAGCGCTGCGATGATTTCAAGGTTTTGTTTCGCGGAGAGATACAGGTAAAAGTCTGCGCGTTCGACGAGTCCGCCGACGCGGGCGAGGATTTCGCGGCGATGCGAGCGGAGCGGCTTCTCGAAGAGATACACTTCGCCGTTGGTCGGTGCGATGAGCGTGAGCAACATGCGAATGGTCGTGCTCTTCCCGGCACCGTTCGGACCGAGAAAGCCGAAGATATCGCCGCGGCGGACTTCGAGATTCACGCCGCTGACTGCCCAGCGCTGTTTGAAGCGCTTGCCTAAGTTTTTTGTTTGGAGGACGAGATCGGTCACAGGCTGAAAATTATTGAGAATAGTTGATGCCCACAGAGATGGTTCTGTGCTCGAGTTATTGAACCCTTTCAGGGTTCATTCCTATCTTTGTTCTTCTTTCCCAGATTTCGTCTGGGGTTATTCATATTGAATCCCTTCGGGATTCACGCCTAAGTATTGTCGTTCACTGTTTGCTGCTGAGCATGCGAGGAAGCCACGAAGGGCTTCGATGTGAACAGCACCGCATGGAATGCGGTGGTAAACAAGAGCGTCACCGCTCGTCAACCCTGCAGGGGTGGGTTAAATGTGAACTCTTGCACGCACACAATGTTGTCACACGTTCACGCGAACAGCATTTGGTTTGCACGACGCGGCGCGTGCGGCTGGCGCTGCAACTCTTGCCACGAAGCAGCCCGCTTCCCGCGGCGCAGGATACACTTCTGACGTTGTAGCCGGTGAGCAGCCCCATAGAGAGTTGCTCCTCACGACCACGCTTGAAGAAATGGAACGACGGATCTGAGAGCCTCGGTCGTTGCTCCTGAAATCCGACATAGAAATCTCACGCAAAGACGCGAAGCCGCAAAGAAGTGGAGGATGGTTGAGAGTAATTGCTTGTATGCACTTTACAAATAACTTCACATCCTTCACCTGCTCGGTGAATTCCTTTTCAGCAAATTTCCAAGTCAGGCTTGGCGGCTTTGCGCCTTTGCGTGAGGCTAAATCGGAATTCAGATTGCTTCTGCTCATTGATTTCGATATACTCACATCGTACTCGCGGCGCGCCCGGGGAAGACATCTGCGCTGCGCATCTTCACGCCTCATGAAGAAAACGATTACCAAAAAATCTCACCGCACGCCAAAACTGAAGAGCAAGGACGCCCTTCTTCTGCTCCTCTCTCACAACGCGCTGTTTACGAATGTCACGAAGCGAACACTCGAGCGCATTGCGCCGAATTTGGTGACGCAGTATTTCAAAAGCGGCGAGACGATTTTCGACGAAAGCTCGACGGGGCGCGACCTCTATCTCATCTTACAGGGTCGCGTGCACATCAAAAAATACACAAAATACGGGACAGAGTCGCCACTGGCGATGCTGCGCGAGCGTGACTTCTTCGGCGAGTTGTCGCTCATCGGCGGGTTCCCGCGGTCGGCGCGGGCGGAAGCCGTCGGCGAATGCACGATTGCCTGTTTGAACTACGAGCATTATCAGGCGCTGTTGAAGGAGAGTAAGACGTTTGCGCACAACCTATTGCAGCATCTCGCGCTTCGATTGCGGACGATTGACCAGATGTTTGTGTCGGAGTTAGAGAAGAACTCCGCGGCATACGAGGCGCAGCTCGACAAGCTTCACTTGTTGATTGAAGCGACGAAGACCGTCAACTCGACGTTGAACAGCGACGAGTTGCTCGAAACGATCCTGACGACGGCAACGACGAGTTTGCGCGCCGACCGCGGCACGTTGTATCTCATAGACGCGGCGGCGAACTCGCTTTACTCTAAGGTGCTGAAGGGAAACGACCTCGTTGAGATTCGCCTGCCGATGGGGAAAGGGCTTGCGGGGTACGTCGCGAAAACGGGCGAGACGGTGAACATCGTCGATGCGTATAAAGACCCGCGGTTCAATCCGGAGATTGACAAGAAGAGCGGCTACAAGACGCACAATGTTCTCTGTATGCCGCTGCGCAATAAAGAGGGGACGTCCGTCGGGGTGTTTCAATTGTTGAACAAGCGCGGCGGCCCGTTTACGAAAGACGACGAGGAGTTCATCAACGCGCTGTCGGTGCATGCTGCGATTGCTATCGAGAACGCAAAGCTCGTGAAGGAACTGGTGCAAAGCGAGCGGCTCTCCGCCATCGGGCGAATGGCGAGCACGATCATTCACGACATCAAAAATCCGATGAGCACGATGCGCATTTACGCGCAGGTCATCAAGAATAAGGTGGAGAACAAAGAGGCGAGCGACATCGCGGATTTGATGATCAAGCAGGTGGATCGTTTCGTCAGCATGACGCAGGAGGTGCTGGATTTTTCGCGCGGCGTTAGCGAGTTGAACCTCGAAGATGTATCACTTGCCGAGGTACTGCCCGCGATGCTCAACTTCATCGAACACGACCTCGTGAAGCGCAGCATTGCGGTCGTAAAGAAACTCGACTACGCGGGCACGGTACGAATAGACAGTGAGAAGATGATGCGCGTCGTGCAAAACATCAGCGGCAACGCGGCGGACGCGATGCCTGAAGGCGGCACGTTCACCATTCACACGACGAGGGCGGGTGATCAGGTTCAGTTTGCGTTCATAGACACCGGCACGGGTATGACGGAAGAGATTCGCTCGCGTGCGTTCGATCCGTTCTTTTCGCGCGGCAAGAAGCACGGCACGGGACTCGGACTCGCTATTGTGAAAAAAATCGTCGAAGACCACAACGGCTCGGTGGATATCGAATCGGAGTATGGAAAGGGAACGACGGTGCGAGTGTTATTGCCGCTCGCCGCGCAGGCGTGATGTTCCGCCAGTTTTGGTCCGTGCCTTTTCTTTCCTTTCCAATTTCGTTATTTTGGTTTTACGATTTCTTTGGAGCAGGAGGTTACGTTCCTCGGTCCGCCTGCAGGACCTGCCCGCCTACGCCGCGATGCTGAAATTGGCAGACAGGCTGGACTTAGAATCCAGTGTCCGAAAGGACGTGAGAGTTCAAGTCTCTCTCGCGGCACAGGCAGGCAGGAGCGCGAGACTCAGGCACAGTAAAGATACCCACAGAGATCGCAGAGAACACGAAGAGAAAGAGGAGTTTCTTAGCATATTTTTCGAGATGTCTTTTCTCTCGGTTAACTCTGTGTTCTCTGTGGTTATACCACTCCCTTCAATATTGTTTACCTAAGGGTTCAGCATTTGGAAATAACAATCAATACGCTCTCTGCTGTTCAACGTGAAGCGGAATTCCTGCTCAGCGACTCCGACCTTCAGCCGCACTTCGAGAAGGCATACAAGAAGTACGCGCCGAAAGTCGAAGTGAAGGGCTTTCGCAAAGGCAAAGTGCCGATGCCGATGATAAAAAAACTATACGGCGACGCCATCGAGCATGAAGCGCTGGACGAGATTGCGAATGAATCGTTCCGCGCGACGATGGAAGAGCGCAGCATCGAACCCATCGGCAGGCCCACCCTGGTCGATATGGATTTCAAGCGCGGCGAGCATTTCAAATTCAAAGTCAAATATGAAGTCAAACCAACCGTCGAGTTGAAACAGTACAAAGGCTTGCGCGTCGAGAAGCTGGTTCACCGCGTCACCGAGAAGGATATCGAAGCCGAAGTTCAACGTCTTCGCCGCATCGAGAGCACCTTGCTCGGCGTGACGCTCGTCCGCGATGACGAGGACCACATCATCACTGCCGATGTGCAAGAGCTTGCCGATGACGGTATGCCGCTCGTCGGGAAGAAGTCGAAGGATGCAAAATTCTCGCTGCACGACGAAACGCTGATTCCAGAAATTCGGGATACGCTTCGCAAAGCGGAAGTAGGTGAGACGTATCGCGTCCGCTTTTCCACGAAGCACGATGACCACGAACACAAACAGCATCTCGCAATTTCCGTAAGGAAGATTGAGAAGGTCGAACTCCCCGACTTCGACGATGCGTTTGTAAAAAAGGTAACCAAGGACAAAGTCTCGACGAAAGAAGAATTTCTCGCAAACATGCGCAAGGACCTTGAAGCGTACTGGGTCGAGCAATCTGAGCGGCAGGTGCAGGATGCACTGGTGAACGAGATTGTCAAAGCGCACGACTTTGAAATTCCCGATGCGCTTGTGAACTTGTATATCGAGTCGTATCTCGAAGACATCAAAAATCGTTCGAAGGACCAGAGACTACCGCAGGGCTTCGATACGAAGAAGTTCTACGAGGCAAACTACGAGTACGCGCGGCAGCAGGCGAAATGGGGATTGCTGCGGGAACAGATTATTGAGCGAGAGCACTTGAAGGTTACGGACGAGGAGCTTGAACAACTCGCCGAAAAAGAAGCCGCTTCACTTGGCCTGAGCAAGGATCAGATGCTGAACTACTATAGGAGCTATGCGGGCCCGACAGAGCGGCTGCTTTCCGAGAAATTGATAACGATGTTGCGGGAGAATGCAACGATTACAGAGCGGGTCGTCGAGGCTTAGAGGATCGGGACGAAACAGCTTTTCACTCACAGACAAAAGGAACAGGGAGACAATGAAGTCATTCAATCAATTGGTGCCGATGGTGGTGGAGCAAACCGGACGAGGCGAGCGCGCCTATGACATTTTCTCGCGGTTGCTAAAAGAACGCATCGTTTTCATCGGGACACCGATTGATGACACTGTGGCAAGTCTTTCCATCGCTCAGTTGCTGTTTCTCGAATCGGAAGACCCGGATAAGGATATTATGTTGTATATCAACAGTCCGGGGGGCAGTGTCTCTGCAGGACTCGCGATTTACGACACCATGCAATACATCCGTCCCGATGTTGCAACGATTTGCATCGGGATGGCGGCAAGCATGGGCGCGGTGTTGCTTGCGGGCGGTGCGAAAGGCAAACGCTCCGCGCTGCCGAACTCGCGCATCATGATTCACCAGCCATGGGGCGGCGTGCAGGGTACGGCATCCGACATCAGTATTCAGGCAGAAGAAATCCTCAAAACTAAAAAACGGTTGAATCAAATTCTCGCGAACCACACCGGTCAGCCGATTGAAACCCTCGAGCGCGACACCGACCGCGACCGCTACCTCTCTTCCGAAGAAGCGAAAAACTACGGCTTGATTGACATCGTCTACTACAAGAAAGAAAAAGAGAAAAGCAAGTGAGACCGAACGATAAGATCCATTGCTCGTTTTGCGGACGGAGTCCCGAAGAGGTACAGAGTATTATCGCGGGACCTGAGGTATACATTTGCGATGTATGCGTCTCCAGCTCGGTGGACATTATTCGCAACAACCTCGCTGCATTTCAAGCGCGCAAGGGTGGGAAGGCGAGCCTGACTCCGATACAAATCAAGAAAGCACTCGACGAGTACGTTATCGAGCAAGAGCGGGCAAAGAAGACGCTGGCGGTTGCCGTGTACAATCACTACAAGCGGATTGACGAGAAGGAGCGGATGTTCGACATTGACGATACGGAAATCGAGAAGACGAACATTCTCCTCATCGGTCCGACGGGAACGGGCAAGACGCTGCTTGCACGAACACTTGCGAAAATTTTCGACTTGCCGTTTGCGATCGCCGACGCGACAACACTGACCGAGGCGGGGTATGTCGGTGACGACGTGGAGACGATTCTTGTTCAGTTGCTGCAAAATGCGGAGTTCAACGTCGAGCGCGCGGAACGCGGCATTATCTATCTCGATGAGATTGATAAGATCGCGCGCAAGAGCGACAGTGCCTCGATTACGCGCGACGTTTCGGGCGAAGGCGTGCAGCAGGGCTTGCTGAAAATTCTGGAAGGGACGGTCGCGGGCGTGCCGCCGAAGGGAGGACGAAAACACCCCGAACAAAGCCTTATCAACATCAACACGAAGAATATCCTCTTTATTTGTGGGGGCGCGTTCGAAGGGCTCGACAAAATCATTGCGCGCCGCATCAATAAGAACCCCATGGGCTTCGGCGCGGAAATCAAAAGCAAACGCGCTCTCGAAGGCGAAAACCTGCTCGACTACGTGCAGCCCGAGGATTTGATGAAGTACGGATTGATTCCCGAATTCATCGGTCGTCTCCCGCTCGTCGCAACGCTGAACCCGCTCGGCGATGCGGCGCTGCGCAACATTCTCACCGAGCCGCGCAATGCCATCCTGAAACAGTACAAGAAGCTGTTTCGCATGGAAGGCGTTGAGTTGCACTTCGAAGACGCGGCAATCAAAGCCGTCGTGCAGCAAGCGATGGAACGCGGTACGGGTGCGCGCGCTCTCCGCTCCATTATCGAAGAGGTTATGCTCGACATCATGTACAACCTGCCCGACCGCGAGGGCGTCGCAACCTGCACGATTACGCGCGACGTCATCCTTAAGCGCAAAGACCCGATGTACACCTACGCGGAGCGGAAACAGACGGGGTGAGAAACCTCCGGATGCCCCGATCTTCGGGGCTTTCGTGCTTCAGGAATGGCTCCCCCCGAGGCTCGCTGCCCACGAATGATCCCGTGTCTCTCTGCGCCGACACGACCACCACTTCACTGATAATGCAAGAATGAATTCCATTTGCATCTTCTGTGGCTCAAGTCCCGGCGCACACCGCGCGTATGCGAATGCTGCGCGGACCTTCGGCGAACTTCTCGCACGCAACAACATCACGCTCATCTTCGGCGGCGGGAAAGTCGGCTTGATGGGACACCTTGCCGACGCCGTGCTGGCAAACGGCGGCAATGCCGTCGGCGTCATTCCTGAAGCGTTGATGCGAAAGGAAGTGGCGCACCAAGGACTGACGCACATGTACGTCGTGCCGACGATGCACGAACGAAAAGCCATGATGTACAAGCTCTCCGACGCGTTCGTTGCATTGCCCGGCGGAACAGGAACGCTCGATGAATTATTCGAAGTCTTCACCTGGCTTCAACTCGGCTATCTTCACAAGCCGGTCGGGTTGCTCAACGTCCATGGCTATTTCAACTCTCTCACCGCGTTTCTCGATCATTCCGTTGCTGAACGATTTGTGAAGGCGGAACAGTTGGAAGATTTGCTCGTGGATGAAAACGAGGAGTCGCTTCTTGCCCGTCTGAAACAGCACACACCGAAGCAGATTGATAAGTGGGTTGACAGAAGATAGCTCTCATTGGAGCTCAGATCGGACACACGGAGCGATGAGAACGCGCAGGGAGTTCGATGACAAGTGAGTGGAAGATTAAGTGCTGGACAAAAACGAACCGTCTCGTTCACTTTTCCATTACAGCGTTATTAAAAGGTCTTCACACGTAAGTTCTCCTTGCAAAACACACAATGATTCGAGTATCATGAAGACGCATTGAAATCCATCTAAGGAGAGGAAGTGTATGAACATGCGATTGGTTGTAATCATGGCTGGCGCGCTATTGCTCACGGGCTGCGGCACGAAGGAGGAAGAACTCCAAAAACAGATCGCGCAGCTCCAAAGTGAAAAGACTGCCCTGAAGCAAAGCATGGACGAGCGCGAACGGTTTATCGGAGAGGTTGTCCAAGCCGTGAACGATGTGTACGCCGACGTGGAAGCGGCGCGCGTGAAAGAGGCGAAGCTTGTGCAACGTGTCGGCGGTCCTGAAGGCACCGGCACGGTTACCAATACCGACACGCGCAAAGAGTTGCTCACGAACATCAGCGAGATCGGTGCGACGCTGAAGGAGAATCAAACTAAGATTGCCAATCTTCAGGCGAAGGCGAAAACCTTAGGCGGTCAAATCGCCGGGCTGAACAAAGTCATCGAAGGGTTGAAGCAAACGATCGCCGAGCGGGAGGCATCCATCGCTGCGCTTGAGGCACGCGTAAGCGGACTCGAGTCGTCGGTCGCTGAGAAGACGAAAATGATCTCGGAGCGCGATCTAACCATCAGCGAGCAGCAGAAAGCCCTCAACACGGCTTATTACATTGTCGGAACTCGCAGCGAACTAAAAGAAAAGGGCATCATCAACGACGAGGGCGGGTTTCTCTGGGGCTTGCTCGGCTCGACGACGGTGCTGGGAAATGAAATTGACCAGTCGCTGTTCTCGGCGATTGACATAACTAACGAGGAGATGATCCAGATTGATGGCGAGGTTGATCAACTGATTCCGAAGCGCAAGGAGGAGTTCTTCGAGTTGAAACGGGAGGGAAACACGACGGCACTCGCGATCAAGAACCCGACAAAGTTTTGGCAAGAGAAGTATCTTGTCATCGTGCTGAACTAAGAACCTGCTCGATGGCCTCAGAAGCACGAGCGAATTCAGCGCTCATTCTCGGAAGAAATCCATAGCATAATATCAAAAGGAGTTACCATGACGCCCCCACGTATCATTCTCTTTTTTGCCATGTTGTTCGCGACGCCGCTGCATTCCGAAATCAAAGGCGAGGAGGTCAGCTACTCTGCCGACGGCATCACGCTGAAGGGATATCTCGTGTACAACGATGCGGCGAAAGAAAAACGTCCAGGCATACTCGTCGTGCATGAATGGTGGGGGCACAACGCGTACGCTCGCAAGCGTGCGCACATGTTGGCGGAGCTTGGCTACACAGCGCTGGCTGTTGACATGTACGGCGAAGGCAAACAAGCCGCGCACCCCGAGGACGCGGGAAAATTCGCAAGCGAGGTTATGAAGAACATGGATATGCTCAAGGCGCGGTTTCTCGCGGCAATGGAATTGTTGAAGAAGCATGAAACGGTTGACGCAGCGAACGTCGGTGCAATCGGCTATTGCTTCGGCGGCGCAACGGTGCTCGCAATGGCGCGGGCGGGTGTTGACTTGAAAGGGGTCGTCAGCTTTCACGGAAGCCTCTCGACAGCGACACGAGCGAAGGAAGGCGACGTGAAGGCTCGGGTGCTCGTCTGTCACGGTGCAGACGATGCCTTCATCTCCAAGGAAGACATCGCCGCTTTGAAAACCGAAATGCGCGACGCAAAAGTAGATTTTACTTTTAAGGTTTATCCCAAGGCGAAGCACTCATTCACCAACCCCGACGCCGACGAGTACGCAAAGAAATTCGGTCTCGGCGTTGCGTATAATGCCAAAGCGGATAAAGCGTCGTGGAATGATATGAAGGCGTTCTTCAGGAAGACGTTTGCCGCGAGGTAACACCTGCTTCAGAAAACCTTGCCACGAAGACTCGCCACATGGTCACCGACTTCGTGACCAGGCGTGTCCTTTCTGCCTATGAGGAAAAATTCTTTTTTTTCGGCGTGAACGAGAAAGAATAGACACACATCCACAACTATCAACTTCTACTCCTCCATGAAGCTCTTCGTCGGTACAAGCGGCTACAGCTACAAGCAATGGAAGGGACACTTCTATCCCGAAAAACTATCGGACAAGGAGTTTTTGAACTTCTACGGCACAAAACTCAACGCCGTCGAAATCAACAACACGTTTTACCAGATGCCGAAAGAAGCGGCGATGCAACACTGGGCGGAGCAAGTCTCGAAGGGATTCGCGTTCTCGATCAAGGCGTCTCAACGCATCACGCACATCAAACGGCTGAACGATGTGGGGAGTGAAACGGAATATCTCATCCGCACTGCACGGACTCTTGGCGAGAAGCTGGGCGTCCTGCTCTTCCAGCTTCCGCCAAACATGAAGAAGGACAGTGCGCGACTCGATGCGTTTTTCAAACCATTGTCGGGCGACGTGAGAATCGCGTTCGAGTTCCGTCATGAGAGCTGGTTCGATGAGGAGACATTCGCTCTTCTGCGGACACACAACGCCTCCCTCTGTATCGCGGATGTTGACGATGATGGCTTGCACGTTCCGTTCGTGAGCACGGCGAATTGGGGTTATCTGCGCTTGCGCCGCGAACATTACACTCCCGCCGAATTGAAGAAGTGGCACAAGAAGGTGAACGAACAGAAATGGAATGCAGCGTTCATTTTCTTCAAGCATGAAGATGAAGCCATCGGTCCGAAACTCGCCATGCAGTTCCTGAATCTGTAGATTCGGTTGCGGCTTGATCTTTCAATACCTGAAATCCGACATAGAAATCTCACGCAAAGACGCGAAGCCGCAAAGAAGT
>CAYUFU010000007.1:55599-61733 GCA_964444145.1 uncultured Chitinophagales bacterium | reverse complement strand
CCAACTACTTTCGCGCTCGACCAGAACTATCCCAACCCCTTCAACCCATCAACAACAATTCGTTTCGCGCTACCGAGCGACGGGGTTGCTTCTCTCAAAGTGTACGACCTTCTCGGTCGTGAAGTGGCATCCCTTGTCGAGGGATTTAGAACGGCGGGTGCGTATGAAGTGCAACTCAATGTCTCCTCGTTAGCGAGCGGTGTGTGTGTGTATGGTTGACGGCGGGGAGGTGTGTTGCAGCGCGAAAGATCATAGTCGCGAAGTAACAGCACGCTTCAACTACAAGAAAAGCCCGTCAAATCACTGCATGTTGAACGACGAGCTTTTTCGTTCAGTTGACGAACGAGTTACGGCACCCGCTCCTCTCGAAAATAAAAGTAGTACAACACCGCCTCGCCAAGCGTCAGCAGCACCAGCGACGCCGCGTCGCGGTCGAACCACGTTGCCCAACCTTCCTGCGGCATGACCAGTTTTACAATGAACGACGCCATCGCCCATCCGACAAAGAAAATCAATGCCATGAAAAACAGGGCGAGAAATCCTTCCCCGATGCTTTCTTCTTGATACCGTTTGGTGAACACGGCGGTCAGCGCGACGACATGAAGATAAAACACAATCAGCGGAATCACTAATGCACCTCGCGTGTTGAAAGCGCAGCGCGCAGCGTGCGTAACAGAATGCGAATGTCGAATGCGAGCGACCAGTTTTCGATGTAGTACAAGTCGTACTTGATGCGCTCTTCGAGAGACGTATCGCCGCGCAGTCCGTTCACTTGTGCCCAGCCTGTCATGCCGGTTTTCACGCGGTGACGGTCGAGATATTTCGGCACGAGGTGCTTGAATTGCTCGACGAAGTATTTCCGCTCAGGGCGGGGTCCCACCAAACTCATGTCGCCGCGCAGGACGTTGAAGAGCTGCGGCAGTTCATCCAAGCTGGTTTTTCGAAGGAGAACGCCAAGTGGGGTTCTGCGCGGATCGTCTTTCGCCGTCCAAACTGGACCCGTTTCCTGTTCTGCGCCGACGCGCATCGAACGAAATTTGTACATCGAAAATTCTCTCCCGTCCATGCCGAGCCGTTTTTGTTTAAAAAACACCGGGCCCGTCGAGGTTACCTTCACCAGAACCATTATCAATAACCACAGAGGGGAGAGAACGATGAGCAGCGCGGCAGAAACGACAACATCGAACGTACGCTTCGTGATGCGTCCCCATGTCGTGAAGGGAACAGTCTTGATCGTCAGAAATGGAATGCCCTGCAGTTCGCGCATTGTCACGTTGCTGGTCAGAACATCGAGCACATCGGGAACCATCAGGAACTCGACGTTGACCCCTTCGCAGTCGCTGATGAAATCGAAGAGCAAATGGTGTTCTTTCGAGCGCAGCGCAATAAAGACAAGCTCAAGATGGTTCTCACGGATGAACGAGGCGGCGTTCGCCACTGCGCCAAGGTGGTTCGCACGTGCAAGATTCAACTCTTTGGGTGCAGGCGTATCCGAAAAATATCCGAGAATATTGAAGCCGAATGAGGGATGACGATTCAGTTGGGTATAGACTTGATTGGCGAGACTATCGCCGCCGATGATGATAGCGTGTTTCAGGTGTCGCCCTTTGCGGTAATAGCTGCGCTCGAGCGCATGAATCGCTGCTCGACTAACGAAGAGGAACACGATGGAAGTGATCCAGAGAAATCCGAAAACGATACGCGAATACGAAAAGTCGCGATAGAAAAACGCGGCGCTCATAACGATGAGCATTCCCCAGCTCACGACTTTCGCGATGTTGATAAGCTCATCGGAAAGCGTAACGCTGCGCCGGACGCCGTACATCGCCCGTGCATGAAAGAGCAGCATCCATATGAACGCGACGGCGAACGAGCCGAACAGATAGCCGCTGAACGGCGGTCCGCCGATTTCCTTCACGCCGAGCACATCAACGATGGGACTTTTGAAACGCAGCCAGTAGGAAAAGAGGAACGCACACTCGATGGCGATTGCATCCGAAAGCACGGTGAGAAACGGAATCAGGAAATCGCCGCGGCGAGTCTTGTGTGTTGGGGAACCTGCCATGTTGGGAGTGAAAGTGAACTGCGGAAAGCATGCAACGAGTATCGTCGGTGCGAGTGCACCGACGCGTCATGCTCCGATTCTCGCAAAGCCGTTTTCTTATCCGTACATCTCGCGTTCGACAAGTCCGCACATGATGTGCCCGATGGTGATGTGCCCTTCTTGGATTCGCTGCGTGTCGTTTGATGGAACGATGATGGCAACGTCGCACAAATCTTTCGAGGCGCCACCATCTTTGCCGAGCAAGCCAACAGTCTTCAGCCCTTTTGCCTTCGCCATACGGAACGCATTGTTAACGCTTTCCGATTTTCCGCTCGTACTGATACCGATAAGCACGTCACCGGCGTTGCCGAGCGCTTCGACTGCGCGGGCAAAAACATTGTCGTACCCAATATCGTTCGCGCCGGCTGTCAGCATCGAGGAATCTGTTGTTAGCGCAAGCGCGGGAATTCCGGGACGTTTGATGTTCGGGTTCAGGCGAATCGTGAACTCGGTTGCAAGATGCTGCGAGTCCGCAGCACTGCCGCCGTTGCCGCAAAGCAGAATCTTTTTCTTCTGATTGAGCGAGCCGATGATTGTGTCAACAGCCTTGACGATGTGCTGCGAGCACGTTTCGAGGATTTTCTTTTTCGTCTCCGCGCTGGCGGTCAATTCATCTTTGATGAAAGCCTCACGAGCAAGAATTGTAAGAGGGAGATGCGCCATTGATGGTACTCAATGAAGAATGAAAAAGGCAAAAGGAACAATGGATTGCCTTTTAGATGAATGCCCGTACAACGTCAGTTGCATGTCTTAATGCTTCGTCTAACTTCGCAACATCCTTTCCGCCGGCAGTCGCGAGATGTGCCTTGCCGCCGCCGCCGCCGCCAACCAGTTTTGCCATTGCGCCGACAATTTTTCCCGCTTGCAAGTTCTTCGTTTTGATTAAGTCGTCGGTGACGACGCAAACAAACGCGACTTTGTTCTCGACGATGCTCGCAAGCACGCCGACGCCGCTTCCCAGCTTCGAGCGCAGCGTATCACCGAGGCTTTTCAATTCATCCATCGTCGCCGTTTCAATCTTGGACGAGACGATTTTGAAGCCGTTCAGCGATGAAGCCGAGGCAACAAGCGACTCAATGCTCGATGAGGCGTCGTTCACTTTGTGTTTGCTCAGCTCTTTCTTGAGGTCGAGCGTCTGCTTTACGAGTTGTTCGAGCGTTTCCTCTCGAAGCTGGAGCCCGGCTTCGAGAGCTTTGACGGTCTCTGCTTGGTATGGAGAAATTGCTATGGCGCCGAGCGATGGTCTTCGCGTTCCGACAGGATGGCTGGAGTATTTTTGCAACTCACGCTCTAACATCTCTTTCTCTTCGATGAATCTCGCAAGCTGGTCGTCGAGAGTTTTTGCCTTTGCGAGTTGCGAGTCAATGTAGCGCTGGACGCCTTCGCCCGTGACTGCCTCGATACGGCGCACGCCGCTGGCAATACTCGATTCAGAAATAATCTTGAACAAGCCGATGTCTGACGTATTCTTGACATGCGTGCCCCCGCAGAACTCGACGCTGAAGTTCTCGTCAATAAAGACGACGCGAACAGTTTCACCGTACTTTTCACCGAAGAACATCTTGACGTTGGGGATTTTCTTCGCTTTCTCAATCGGTAGGTCAACCTCCGTGAAGACGCTGATGTCTTCCGCAATCTTTGCGTTCACCATCTCTTCGATTGCGCGAAGTTCTTCGCGAGAAAGTTTCCCGAAGTGGGGGAAGTCGAACCGTAAATGGTCGGGTGCAACGAGCGAGCCTTGTTGGTGTACATGCGCACCGAGCACGCGGCGGAGGGCTTCATGAACGAGATGCGTAGCGGAGTGGTTGCGTTGAATGTTGAGGCGGCGTGGTTTGTCAACCACTGCATGCACGAGCATTCCTTCAAACGCCTCCATCGGCTGCTCGACAAATAAGAGATTGCCTTGTTCTCCCTTTTTCGTGTCGAGTACCGTGAAGGTGTGTTTGCCTGCTTTCAGAGTGCCCGTGTCTCCAACCTGCCCGCCCGATTCAGCATAGAAAGGCGATGTATCGAGCACAACACGATTACCGCTCGCTCCGAGAATGACAGTCTGTACTTCGATCGTATCATAGCCAACAAACGTGCTCTTGCTGCCGGTCGCAAGTGCGACACTTGCTGTGCTGGACGCTTCCGGCTGTTGTGATGTACTGTGCAGTGTACCCTTGCGTGAGCGCTCGCGCTGCTCTTCCATCAACTCGGTGAAACTCGAAACGTCAACCTTCAACCCCTTTTCCTCAGCCATCAATTGGGTCAAGTCGAGCGGGAAGCCGTACGTGTCGTACAGCTTGAACGCGTCTTCGCCGGGGAACACTTTCGAGTGACCGATGCGCTCTACCACCGTTTCAAAAATATCAAGCCCGCGGTCGAGCGTCGCGTTGAAGCTTTCTTCTTCGGCTTTGATTACGCGCTCGACATGTGACTGCTTTTCAACGATTTCGGGAAACGCTTTGCCCATAGATTCGACAACAGCAGAAGCAATTGTATAGATGAAGGGCTCGCGCATTCCCAGATTTCTTCCGAAGCGTGCAGCGCGGCGAAGAATTCTTCGCAGCACGTAGCCGCGACCTTCGTTGCCGGGAATCGCGCCATCGGTAATTGAGAACGTCAACATGCGAATATGGTCGGCGATGACGCGCATAGCAATGTCGGTCGGCGATTCGAGCGTGCTCGTATATTCTTTGCCGACGGTCTCTGCGATCTTGTTGATGATGGGCATGAACACGTCGGTGTCGTAGTTGGAACTTTTCCCCTGCAGCACCGCGCAGATGCGCTCGAACCCGGCGCCTGTATCAACGTGTTTGGCGGGAAGGTTCTCAAGCTCACCTTTTTCATTTCGGTTGTTCTGGATGAAGACGAGATTCCAGATTTCCATGACCCGCGGGTCGCCCGCGTTGACGAGCTTCGCCCCGCGTAAATCGGGAGTGAGGTCAATGTGGATTTCCGAACAGGGTCCGCACGGACCCGTATCGCCCATCTCCCAAAAATTGTCTTTCTTCCCGAAGCGCTGAATATGTGTCGGGTCAATGTCGGTTACGCTCGCCCATAATTCTGCGGCTTCATCGTCTGTCTCGAATACGGTCGCGTAGAGTCGGCGTTTTTCCAATCCCCAGACTTCCGTCAACAGTTCCCACGCCCACTCGATCGCTTCCTTCTTGTAGTAATCGCCGAACGACCAATTGCCTAACATCTCGAAGAACGTATGGTGATACGTGTCGCGCCCGACTTCTTCCAAGTCGTTGTGCTTGCCGCTGACGCGAATACATTTTTGCGTATCAACTGCACGCACATAATCGCGCTTGCCCGTTGCGAGGAACACGTCCTTGAATTGGTTCATGCCGGCGTTTGTGAAGAGCAGTGTCGGATCGCCATACGGAATGACGGGCGCGCTCGGCACGACGCGATGCCCGCGCTGCTCAAAAAAATCTAAGAAGGATTGTCGGATTTGAGCGGATGTCATTTTTTGCGATACGCCTCCACGGTGCTACACCTCAATCTGCGTCATCAACTTGATCTCTTCCAGCACATTGCTCACCTCCATGCACTTCACCAACTCGCCTGTGAATACAACTGCTTTCCCCTGATTGTGAACGTCCCATGTCAACTCTTCGGCGTGCTGGGAGGTACACTTGAGCGCTTTGATGAGCTGTGTGATGACTTCATCGAAGGTGTGCTCGTCGTCGTTGAAGAGAATGACTTTCGCCGGTTCTTCGGTGAGAACTTCGTCGTCTTCGCCAACTTGTTCGAGTGGTTCGGTGGTCATCAAGAGCGTGAGATGTGTTTTTGATTCGTTTTGTTGACAAAAATAGCGAAAATGTGCGCGGTAATCAACCGATGCTTTGTACGTTGAGAAGCAGCCGCCAGTCCTTAGGAGCCAGCATCGCATTGCAGAACCAGCGTAAGTTTATCTATGGCGGCGTGCGGAGGCGGCTTGTGTGAGGGGATGCGACGACACTTTTGACGCTGTAGCCCGCTGGGCTTCGCGGCGCAGAAGCGCCTTACCACGATGCACGCTGTCTGCAGCCCCCAAAAA
>CAYUFU010000007.1:52332-55499 GCA_964444145.1 uncultured Chitinophagales bacterium | reverse complement strand
GAAGCCTTGCGGCAACGGCTGACTCTTTCTTATATTGGTGTGCATCGTTCTTCTCATTGCTTACAACCATCATCCATGAAGGATTCTGAGAAATGATTTTTGATTTGGGATTGATTGAAAAAGTGTATGCACGCACGCCGGGCCGTGTGAAGGCGGCGCGCAAGGTCGTTGGCAAACCGCTGACGTTGACGGAGAAAATCTTGTACGCGCATTTGTGGCGCCCAACGAAAGAGCCGTTCGTGCGCGGCAAATCGTACGTCGAGTTCGGACCTGACCGCGTTGCCATGCAGGATGCGACGGCGCAGATGGCATTGTTGCAATTCATGTCGGCAGGGATTCCGAAAGTTGCCGTGCCGAGCACCGTGCATTGCGATCATTTGATTCAAGCAGAGATCGGCGCGGAACAAGATTTGAATCGTGCGTTCAGCGATAACAAGGAGGTTTACGATTTTCTTTCGAGTGTTTCGAACAAGTACGGGATTGGTTTTTGGCGGCCGGGGGCGGGGATTATTCATCAAGTGGTGCTGGAAAATTATGCGTTTCCGGGCGGCATGATGATTGGAACGGACTCGCACACGCCGAACGCGGGCGGACTCGGCATGATTGCGATCGGCGTCGGTGGCGCGGATGCGGTGGACGTGATGGCGGGAATGCCGTGGGAGTTGAAGTTTCCGAAAATCATCGGCGTGCATTTGACGGGCGCGCTGAACGGGTGGACTTCGGCAAAGGATGTGATTTTGAAACTCGCAGGCATCTTGACGGTGAAAGGGGGGACGGGGGCAATCGTTGAGTATTTTGGTGAGGGAACGAAATCCATTTCTGCGACGGGCAAGGGAACGATTTGCAATATGGGCGCGGAGATTGGAGCGACGACGTCGGTCTTCCCGTACGATTTCCGCATGGCAACCTATCTTGCTGCAACGAAGCGAAAACAAATCGCGGATATGGCGGATAAGATTGCCGAATACCTCACGCCCGATTTAGAGGTGCTCGAAGCGCCCGAACAGTATTATGACTCTATCATTGAAATAAATTTGTCGGAGCTTGAGCCGCATGTGAATGGACCGTTCACGCCTGACAAGGCGTGGAAGCTTTCAGAGTTTGCCGATGCGGTGCGAAAAAATAGTTATCCCGAAGAGTTGCGTGTGGGCTTGATTGGCAGTTGTACGAATTCGAGCTACGAAGACATTCAGCGTGCGACGAGCGTCGCGAGGCAGGCACTCGCCAAAGGGTTGAAAGTGAAATCGGAGTTCACTATTACGCCAGGCTCGGAGCAGGTACGCGCAACTATCGAGCGCGATGGATTGCTGCAGACGCTGACCGATGTTGGGGGAGTGGTGTTGGCAAACGCCTGCGGTCCATGCATCGGACAATGGAAGCGCCACGATGTGCAGAAGGGGGATAAGAACTCGATCATCACTTCGTTCAATAGAAATTTCACGGGACGCAACGATGGCAATCCCGATACGCATGCGTTTGTCGCGAGTCCGGAACTTGTCACGGCGCTTTCGCTTGCGGGGAGACTCACGTTCAATCCGCTCACCGATACTCTTGTCAATGAGCAAGGTGCGATCGTGAAACTCGATCCGCCGTCGGGGGATGAGTTGCCGCGTAACGGCTTTACCGTCGAAGATGCGGGCTATGTCGCGCCGGCAAAGGATGGGCGCAAAGTCAAAGTCAGCGTCGAGCCGACGAGCGACCGCCTGCAACTGCTCGCCCCTTTTCCAGCTTGGGACGGTAACGACATCGTTGATGTTCCTGCGCTCTTGAAGGCGAAAGGCAAATGCACAACCGACCACATTTCGCCGGCGGGGAAATGGTTGAAGTATCGAGGACATCTTGATAACATTTCGAACAACATGTTCATCGGGGCGGTGAATGCCTATACGGGCGAAGCCGGGCGCGGGAAGAATATCTTCACGGGTGAGACGAAAGGGTACTCCGATGTGGCACGAGAGTACAAACAGCAAGGTATCGGTTGGGTTGCAGTCGGCGACGAAAACTACGGTGAAGGGTCGAGCCGCGAGCACGCGGCGATGGAACCGCGCTACCTCGGCGGGCGCGCAATTATCGTGAAGAGTTTTGCGCGCATCCACGAAACGAATTTGAAGAAGCAAGGAATGCTGCCCCTCACGTTCGCGAACCCTGCCGACTACAACAAAGCACAGGAAGGCGATAGGATTTCGATTCTCGGTTTGAGAACGTTGGCGCCCGGCGTTCCGTTGCAGATGATTCTCAAACACACCGATGGTTCTGTTGATGAAGTGATGGTGAACCACACGTTCAACGAGAATCAGATTGGATGGTTCAAGGCGGGTAGCGCGTTGAATTTGATCGCGGCACAGGGGAAAAGAAAACAGGTCGCGGCGAAACCGAAAGCAAAACACGCGGCAAAGAAAAGAGTTGTGAAGAAGAAGACTGCGAGGAAGCCTGTGAAGAAAGTGAAAGCGAAGGCGAGGAAGGCGACCAGGAAAGTAGTGAAAGCTTCAAAGAAAGAAGTGGCGAGGAAAGCGAAACGGAACTCACGGAAACGATAGACGGTTGTAAAGGACGAGCGTCGTTTACGACGCTTTTCACACCAGCGTCCTGATTTATCGGGATGTGTGGAGTGGACTTGAACCCTGAACCGTCAACCTTGAACCGAACACGCGCAAACAAGTTTCAAACTGTTCATTCAGATAACAACGAGCGGCGAGATTCCTCGCTTCGCTCAGAATCGAAAAAAGGAGAAGAAGCATGCGTTACGACGAACGAGCCATTGCGCCTTTTCGCGAAGAATTGACGCGCATCGGTTTCAAGGAACTCAAAACCGCTGAGGCGGTTGATGCCGAAATCGGGAACAAGGAAGGGACGAATCTTCTCGTCATCAATTCCGTGTGCGGCTGCGCTGCGGGAAAAGCGAGACCCGGCATTGCACTGGCGCTCCAAAAATCCGAGTTCAAACCGGACAGGCTGACAACAGTTTTCGCCGGCGGTGACGTCGAAGCAACGGCGCGAGCGCGCGAACACTTCGGCAACATCCCGCCCTCATCGCCTTCGATGGCGTTCTTCAAGAATGGGGAGTTGGTTCACTTCATTCCCCGCTACCAGATCGAGAATCGTGATGCCTTCCAGATTGCGAATCACTTGTTGGGAGTGTTCAAAGAATTCTGCTCGCCTGAGGTTGC
>CAYUFU010000007.1:37634-52232 GCA_964444145.1 uncultured Chitinophagales bacterium | reverse complement strand
GGTCTGGCGTGGCCCAAACAGGAAAAATGACTGCTTTTTCGGGAATTCTATGAGTCGGGATATCATTGCAAGAATATACGGTATTCTTGCAACGAAGTAAATGGTAAGAAAAGCCGTCGCAAACCTCTGCGGTGAAGGGAGGCTCTGGTCGAGGTAAAGAGCCGAGAGGGCACTTTTCAGGGGTTTGCTAATGTGCCTCCAGCCAATTTGGCCCTGTGCCGACTTCCACCTCAATCGGCACATCCAGCTTCATGGCGTTCGTCATTTTCTCGCGGACAAGTTTCGTCATCAATGCAACGTCACCCTTCGGCACTTCAAACACCAACTCATCGTGCACCTGTAACAACATTCTTGTTTGGAGCTTCTTCGCTCTGATCTCTGCGTCAATGCCGATCATCGCAAGCTTGATCATGTCCGCGGCGGTTCCCTGGATCGGCATGTTGATGGCTTGTCGCTCAGCGTTTGATCGGACCGCAAAGTTCTTGCTATTCAAGTCGGGAAGATAGCGGCGGCGACCAAGCAACGTGCTCACGTAACCTTTGCGTCGAGCAGCATCGAGCGTATCGTTGATGTACTGCTTCACTTTTGGGAAGCGCTCGAAGTACCGTTGAATAATCTCCTTCGCTTCGGATTGAGAGATTTCGAGTCTGTTTGCCAACCCAAACGGCCCGATGCCGTACATGATGCCAAAGTTCACCTCCTTCGCTTTGCGCCGCATGTCTCGTGTAACGTCGTTGGGGTTCACACCAAACACCTTCGCCGATGTTGACGTATGAATGTCCTCGTTGTTGTTGAACGCCTCCCGTAGTCCCTCGTCGCCGCTCACGTGTGCCATGACGCGGAGTTCAATCTGAGAATAATCGGCAGACATAATGACGCTGTTCTTCTCGCCGGGAATGAACGCCTTGCGAATTGCTCGACCAAGCTCTGTGCGGATGGGAATGTTTTGCAAATTCGGGTCGGCGCTCGAAAGCCTGCCCGTCAGCGCAACCGTTTGATTGAACGATGTATGCAGTCGTCCCGTCTTTGGATTGATAAGCGAGGGGAGCGCGTCAATGTATGTTGACTTGAGTTTCGTGAACTGCCGATAATCTAAAAGCTTCTCGATGATCGGATGAGCGCCGCGCAGTGTCTCAAGGACATTGACGTCGGTGGAGAATCCAGTTTTCGTTTTCCGAACTGTCGGCAGCCTGAGCTTGTTGAAGAGGATCTCGCGCAGCTGTTGCGTTGAGTTGATATTGAACTGTTGACCAGCGTCTTTGTAAATCTCGCGAACGAGATTGTCAATTTGCTTCTCGAGGTCTTGCGACATGAGCGCGAGATATGCAACATCGAGTTTCACGCCAGCGGATTCCATCCGAGCGAGAACAGGGATGAGCGGAAACTCGATTTCCTCGCATAACTTCAGTTGCTCGAGTTGTTGCAGCTTGCCTGTTTGAATGCGAGCGATGCGCAGCGTTACGTCGGCGTCTTCACAAGAGTATGTGGAGAGCATCTCGAGTGGAACCTCCGTAATGTGTTTTTGACTTTTCCCTTTTCCAACAAGTTCTTCAAACGACATCATCTTGTAGTTCAGGTGTTCCCTTGCCATTGCATCAAGTCCATGCTGACCGTCGGCACGGAGAACGTAGCTTGCAACCATTGTATCGAATTCGATTCCAGCGACTTCGACGCCGTACGATTTCATCACGAGCATATCGTACTTGATATTCTGGCCGATCTTTTTGATGTCGGGGTTTTCGAGAATGGGTCTGAGTCTGGTAAGTGCAGTTGTCAGGGGAAGGGCGTTAGTAGTATGGTTCGATGTTCGGGGTTCGGGGTTTGCACTTGAGAACAGGTCATCTGGCTCGTCGCTCTTTGCTCTTGGATCTACGCTCGCGTTGACTGGAACATAGTATGCTTTTCGCTCCGTCACCGCGAAAGCAAGCCCAACTAGCTCTGCGCGCAGCGCATCCGATGAGGTCGTCTCTGTGTCGAAGGCGAAGCGCTTCGCTTGGCTCAGTGTTTTGGCAAATTCGTCAAGTTGTTTTGTCGTCGTGATGCAGTAATAGTCGTGCTTGTCGGAGTTCATGTCAAGCGGAGGCGTCAATTCACCGCCGGCTGATTTGTTCGCAGGTGCTTTGAGGTTTTTCTCGATGGAAGTTGAGACAACTCCAGCAAACTTATTTGCGAGGGAGCGAAACTCCAACTCGCCGAAATATCTTGCCAGCGCTGAAGTGTCGGGTGGGTTGGCTTTGAGTTCGTGGAAATCTATTTGTACCGGAACATCCGTGTGGATCGTTACCAACTGCTTTGAGAGGAATGCCATCTCTTTGTTGTTGATGAGCTTCTCGCGCACTGCGCGCTGGCTGATCCTGGCGATGTTCTCGTATACTGCCTCCATGCTTCCATATTGTTGGATGAGCGGAATGGCTGTCTTTTCTCCAATACCTTTCACGCCAGGCACATTATCGCTCGAGTCACCGATGAGTCCGAGCACGTCAGTGACTTTTGCCGGCTCGACGCCGAATTTCTCGAGCACGCCCTTTTCGTCAATGACTTCTGCGTCATTGCCGCCTTTGCCTGGGCGGAGCATTTTGATGAAGGGGGAAATGAGTTGCATGAAGTCTTTGTCGCCGGTAACCATGTACGTGAGCACGCGTTCTTTCTCTGCGCGCTTTGCCAGTGTTCCGATGATGTCATCCGCTTCGTAGCCGGGCAATTCGATGACGGGAACGTTGAAGGCGCGCACGACGTCTTTCAGTAACCCAAGTTGTGCGCCCATATCTTCCGGCATTTTGTCACGCGTTGCCTTATACGGTTCGTACATCGTGTGGCGGAATGTTGGCTCTTTTGTATCGAAGACGACGGCGATATGTTCGGGCTTCTCGTCTTCGAGAATTTTCATGAGTGATGTGACGAAGCCGTAGATTGCGCTCGTGTTCATGCCCTTACTGTTGATGAGCGGGCGTTGGATGAATGCAAAGTACGCGCGGTAGGCGAGTGCCATGCCGTCCAGTAAGAATAATCTCTCGGGTTGAGAGTTTGTAGGGTTCTTAGAGTTCATAGAGTTGTTGAGTTGAAGGAGCGGGCGACACCTGCTTCGCTTGTTGAACCGTTGTTCATCAATATCGGCAGAAAATCTGAGAATGGAAACGGATCGCATGCCCTGAATTCCGATATTGAAATCTCACGCAAAGACGCGAAGGCGCGAAGAATGAAAGAGAAAAAGAACATGTTGTTGCAGAAGTTCTCAAAACATTTCACCAATTCGGTGAATTCTCCTTTGCAGAAATTTCTCAAAACAACTTTGCTGCTTTGCGACTTTGCCTGCCTGCCGTAGGCACGGCGTGAGGCTAAATCGGATCTCAGAATGCGCGAAGGAAGGCGGCTACACTTGCCACGAAGTAGACTGCTTCCCGCGGCGCAGCAGAACGGGTGGACGATGTAGCCCGTCTGCAGCCCCAGAGGAATATCTTCCGCCATGACAATGCATGATGGCTGGCGATGCGCAAGGGGATGCTATTGCTGGATGGGGTGGGCGTGGTGTGGATTCTCAGTAATGAATCGTGTATATTTGTCGCAAATAATTATGCAGATTTGTGTGTAATAATACATGAGCAAGAGGGGCGAAGATATTGCGCATCGCCACGCTGTTATCAAGTCGCTGATCGCCGAGAAGGATATCGCCAATCAGACGCAGTTGGCGAGGGAGTTGAAGCGGAGGAAGATTGTGATTACGCAAGCGACGCTTTCGCGCGATCTTGTGGAGCTTGGCATTATTCGCATGCCGACTGAGGACGGGTATCGGTACGAACTGCGCACGGATCAACCTGAACCTGTGCTGCGCGGGTTTACGGCGGAAGAGGTTATCTCAGTTGAATCGAATGAAAATTTGATTATCATTCGGACGTTTCCGGGAAGGGCGCAGGGTGTGGCGTTTCTGTTGGACAGTAAGAAGGATGCGGAAATTCTTGGGACGATCGCGGGCGATGATACGATTCTCGTCGTGCCGACTTCAATGAAGCGAATCAAGAAAACGATTTCTCATATTTCGAAACATTTAGGATTATAGCAGATGCCAAAACAGAAGATTGTCGTTGCCTATTCGGGTGGACTCGATACGTCGGTGATGGTGCATTGGTTGAAGCAGCATCACGATGCGGAGATCATCACGTGTACGGGGAATCTTGGCCAGACGAAGGAAAGCGCGTCCCTTGAAGAGAAGGCGTACAAGGCCGGTGCGTCGAAGGTGTACAAGGTTGATTTGCGAGAGGAGTTTCTGAGGGACTTTGCGTTTCCGGCACTGAAGGCGGGGGCAATGTACGAGGAGGCGTACCCGATGGCGACGTCGTTGGGGCGGCCGTTGCTTGCGAAGACGATGGTGGAGGTTGCGCGCAAAGAGGGTGCAACGATGATTGCGCACGGCTGCACGGGTAAGGGCAACGACCAGGTGCGGTTCGAGGTTTCGATCGGCGCGTTGGCGCCTGAGATTAAGGTGCTTGCGCCGCTGCGGGAGTGGGAATTCAAATCGCGCGAGCAGGAGATCGCGTACGCGGCGGCGCATGGCATTCCGGTGTCGGCGACGGTGAAGAGTCCGTATTCGATTGATGAAAATCTCTGGGGGACGAGTATCGAGTGCGGTGTGTTGGAAGATCCGATGGTCGAACCACCGTTGGACGCGTTTCAATCAACCGCGTCGCCTGAGCAAGCGCCTGATGATGCGGAGGAGGTGACGATTGGATTCGCGAAGGGGATTCCCGTCAGCATTGAAGGCGAGGAGTATGACGCGATTGCGCTCGTCGAGCATGTGAATCGTCTTGGCGCTCGGCATGCGGTGGGGCGCATTGATTTGGTAGAGAACCGTTTGGTCGGTATCAAGTCGCGTGAAGTGTACGAAGCGCCCGGCGCGGTGCTGTTACACTTTGCGCACAAGGAGCTGGAACGGTTAACGCTGGACAAGGCAGTTGCGCAGTACAAGGTGCTCGTTGCGCATGAATATGCAAATCTGATTTACAACGGTCTATGGCACTCGCCTTTGCGCGAGGCGCTTGCCGCATTTGTTGATAAGACGCAAGAACGAGTCACAGGAATCGTGACGGTGCGCTTGTACAAGGGGACGCTGCGCGTTGTTGCGCGTAGTTCACCGTACTCGCTATACGATCCTCAACTTGCAACCTATACGACGGAAGATCAGTTCGATCACAAAGCTTCGGAAGGATTCATTAAGATTTATGGGTTGCCGTTGAAGACCTACAACCGAGTCGAGCAGAAGATCAAGGGCAACGGACAGTCGGCAGCAAGCTATTCGACCAAACACCGACATGCCCCTTTGGAATAGCAGATTCAAGAAGCCGCTGGATGATCGGGCGCTGGCTTTTAGTTCTTCGGTTGAGCTCGATAAGCGGCTGTACAACGAGGATCTTGATGGAAGCATCGCGCATGTGCGGATGCTGGTGAAGCAGAAGATCATTCCTACCGGGGAGGGACGTGCGATCGTTCGCGGACTTGAAGAAATTAGAAAAGAGATTGCGAGCGGCAAGCTCAAGCCGCATTGGTGCGATGAGGATATTCATACGCTCATCGAGGAGCGGCTCGTAACGAAGATAGGTGAGAAAGGGAAGAGACTTCATACCGGTCGCAGTCGCAACGATCAGATTGCGCTGGATGAGCGGCTGTACCTGCGAAATGAAATTCACGCCATTATTACTGCCATTCGATCACTCCAGCGGTCACTTCTCAAGCAAGCGAAAAAACAGAGGAATACAATCGTTCCCGGCTACACCCACCTTCAACGTGCCCAGCCGATTCTTTTTGCCCATCATCTGCTCGCTTACATTGCCATGTTGGATCGCGATAGCGAGCGTTTTGAGGATTGCGTCAAGCGCGCAAACAAGTCTCCGCTCGGCGCTGCGGCGTTTGCTGGGACATCGCTTCCGATTGATCGGAAGTTCGTTGCAAGACAGTTGACGTTCGACGGCATCGTCGTGAACAGCATTGACGCCGTCAGTGACCGCGACGTGCAGATCGAGTTCATCAGCGCGTGTGCGATGACGATGATGCACTTGAGCAGACTCGCGGAAGAGATCGTGCTGTGGACGACGACCGAGTTTGGTTTTGCGGAGATAGATGATTCGTTTGCAACCGGCAGCAGTCTCATGCCGCAGAAGAAAAATCCTGACATAGCGGAGTTGATTCGCGGGAAAACGGGACGAGTGTACGGTGCGCTTGTTGGGATGCTCACGGTGATGAAGGCGCTGCCGCTCGCGTACAATCGCGACATGCAAGAAGACAAGATTCATCTGTTTGAAGCAGCGGACACGACGAGGCAGTCGCTGGTGCTTGCGGCGGAGTTGCTTGCGCATACGCGATTCAACCCGAAACGATTTGAGAAGGAACTTGACGGCGATTTGATGTTGGCGACAGATATCGCGGAGTATTTGGTGAGGAAAGGCATGGCGTTTCGGGAGGCGCATTCAACCGCTGGTCGAATTGTAGCACTGGCTGTTGAGAAAAGGTGTCGGTTGAATGAGTTGTCGCTGTCTGATTTTCAAGGCTTTTCACAACTCTTTGGAAAGTCGGTTTTCGCGTTGATGGCTGCGAGGGCAAGCGCGCTGCACAAGCGGTCGGCGGGAAGCACCAATGAGCAGGAGGTGGAGAAGGCGCTCACGGTCTGGACGAAGAAGCTCTTCCAATCGTGAGAAAGCTCATTATGCTTCAATTAAAAAAATGTTGTTGACAAAACGGTTCAGCTTTCCTACATTATAGCACCATCAAAGTAATCACACCGTTAGCAATCCGTTACTCCTCACGTCGTGTGCCCGGAGCGATTTGGTCAATCGTTCCGAGAGGGGTGGCAGTCTGAACATACTGGTTCGGTTTTGAACTCACCAAAAAAAATGTCTATTAAATGACAATGAATTCTCGCGTTAGAACAACTCTTCTCGGCGCGGCGTGCGCACTTGGGCTAATAGCTGGATCGTGCAGCCAATACGAGTACACCTCACCAACCCCCGGGATTTTGGAGGTCCATCTAAAGACCAAAAACTCTCGAACATCATTCATGCCTTTTGGGACGAGTTCCTTTTTGTTCAACATGAAAGATCTCGAGCTGATTCGGCCGAATGGAGCGCGGTTAGAAATTCTGCCTGACCTGCTCGCGATCCGACGAACGGACGGGGGAGAGATATTCAATAGTCTTGATTCCCTTGCGAGGGATTCGTCTATTGTGATGGGCCGTGCTTATGCTCCTCCGGGCAATTACAACCGCCTGCAGATAACTGCAAGCATAGAGCAAGAGTTCGTGTTCAAGCCAGGCGTTGCAGGTATTCCTGTTGCGATTCCCGTCGTGCAGCCAGTGCCCCCTCCTCCAGCACTGAAGGAGCTTCCGCGGGCGGGGCAAACGCTGAGTATTTCGGTTTCTGAAGGACGCACCACGCGAGTCAACTTGATGCTCGACCTCGACTCAACACTCATCAGACGTGCGGAGAGTTTTGAAGGATCACTTCAGTTCTATGTTTCATCAGTACAAAACTTCTAAGGTTGCTACATGAGATTGCGCATCTCCCTCCTTCGGTCACTGTTCCTTGCGTTGTTGGTAGTTGCATGCTCGCTTTTGCTGGTCACATGCAAATACCCAAATGAGCCTGTGAAGGCGAACACGAGTCCGGAAACGAGACTCTCGAACGTACCCGCTAACGATACCTTGGCAACGTATATTAATCTGAATGCTTTCCCCGAGCTTACACTCTCGTGGATTGGCGACGACCCCGATGGTTACGTCATTGCATTTCGTTACAGATGGACTGATTTCGTGCGGGGCCTACAGACTTCGGTACAGCCGTGGACGACAATTCTCAATATCACACGCGTAGGATGGGAGAATGTTATTGCACTAAAAGGCTCGCCCTCGTCCGTTTTTCGGATCTACGATTTTCTCGTGACGTTAGGTCCAACTGATACAGCTCTGGTACGGACTATCGGAGACTCACTTGCGGTGAAGAGGGCATTTGCAGTACCCTACAAGACAGGTGTCGTTCAAGGCGATTCCCTTTGTGGGTTAGACAGGCTTGTGCTTCAGACTCCAACAACGGGCACTTTTATCTTCAGTTCGCCCGTTGACAGCAACCTGCACCGCTTCGAGGTTTCTTCAATTGACAATTCAGACGCGGTCGATCCGACTCCTGCAATCGTGAACTTCTGGACCCTAATCTCGCCGGGGTCTGTTTGTGTGATTGATCAGCTTCCTCCCGCCAACTCACTAACGACTCTCGTCCCGACCGAACGGTTTCGCGGTTTGAGATTTGCGTTTCGGTCCCTTGATCCAAACAACACTAACGATCTCACCTTCTCATGGGCCGTTGATGACACAACCAGGTGGTCTCCGTGGTCCATAGATGGGTTTGCGTACGTGACAGGCAGAGATTTCAATCCTGTTGCCTCTGGTACTCATCGCTTTTTCGTTCGTGCGAGAAATCGCTGGGGAGTTATCAGCCCTGCAGCGTCTGCATCGTTCACGGCAGTCATTCCGCGTTTTGTATTGCCGAACTACGATAGGAGGATTCTCGTGATCAACTCGACTCCTCCAGTGAGTGCAGGATTCCCGCGGGGCTTAGACACAAATGCGGTAAGAGCACGTTGGACGGAGATCTTAGATTCTGCGGGAAGGAGTGGGAAGTTCGATATACATCATCTGGCACCCACGCCGCTTACGCGTTTTCCCTCGGATTCGATTACTGGACGGTACTCACTGATCATCTATTCTAATGAGACTTTTCTACCACCGTTCGGCGCAGGCGCGCAGTACAAGCTCGACGCTGCACCGCAAGCTACATTGGGGAGATACCTCCTCGTTGGTGGAAACCTCATCATCAGTGGAATTCAGAACCCGCAGCTTGTGGTGCCTGCATTCTACAGCCCCGCCGGGTTCGGTCCTGTGTACGCTCACGTCGCTCCTTTCGAACTCATGAACAACAACAGGGATTTCATTGGAGCAAACGGTC
The DNA here is from genome assembly GCA_964444145.1 of uncultured Chitinophagales bacterium. GTDB lineage: Bacteria > Bacteroidota > Ignavibacteria > UBA10030 > UBA6906 > CAADGV01. The sequence continues at coordinate 43,251 of CAYUFU010000007.1, read as the reverse complement.
TTCTTGGTTACCCCAATATCCCTATTTCACCTGCGAGTCTCCCACCGGATTCGGGTGGAGCCCTTCGCTACATCTGTGCTAATTTCCCTGTGGGTTTTGGTGAAAGCATAAGCACATTCGATTCGCGATCAAATGATCCCGGCTTCGAGGGCTTACCCTTGGGTGTTCGGTTTCTTGCACCAGACCCGCCGCCGCCGGGTGAACCTCGCTCCTACTCGGTAGTCTATTTTGGTTTTCCACTCCACTATGCCGAGAAGAGTGCTGCCATACAGGCAATCCGCAAAGCTCTCAGCGATGTCCAACAATAAACGCGTTAGGAGAAAGATTCGATGAAGTCTCATGTGTCCAACGAGTTCATCACAAAAGCCATCCTGCTCTGGGCTTCACTTATGATTTTTGCAACCGTCCTCGCGGGAACGACCGGCAGTCTGAAGGGCAAGGTCACGGATATCTCTTCGGGAGAGGCACTCGCTGGTGTGAATATTCTGATCGTGGGGAGCGGGCGAGGTGGTGTTACCAACCCAAAGGGGGAGTTCTTGATCTCGGGTGTTGCACCGGGGCGATATACCCTACGGGTTTCGTCAATCAGCTACAAGACTATCGAGGCGAAGGATGTCGTCATTGAGGTGGATGAAACAACGGTGTACAACGTGAAGATGGCGAGCGAGGATATCGAGCTTGCTGGAGTGACCGTCGAAGGAAAGCGTCCGCTGATTGATGTGAAGAAGACTGCCAGCGATCAAACGTTTAATCGTGACAAGATTGATCAACTGCCGAACCTCAAGGGTGTCAGCGATGTGCTTACTCTGCAAGCAGGCGTGGTGAAGTTCGGTGGACAGTTGTTTCTACGCGGGGGGCGCGCCAACGAAACGCAAATCATGATAGATGGCGTCGTGATCAACGATGTGAGCGGCGGCGGTGTGAGCGCTGATAATGCAAATCAATTGTTGCAGCAACTGTATTCCGGCAGTGCTTCGACGGGCGCCGGTCTGCCGGCGGAAGCGATCCAGTCTGTCAGCACTTCGTCCAGCGGGTTGGATGCAGAGTTCGGTAATGCGCAATCCGGTGTGGTCAGCATTACGACAAAAACAGGTACGGATAAGTTTTCCGGTTCATTGCAATATCGGACTGATGGAATAACCAGTGCATCGTTCGGCGAGCGTTACTATTCCGCGAGCCTCAGCGGTCCAGAGCCATTATCTGCTTACTTGCTTCCTGCGCTTGGTGCAGAGATTCCCGGAAAGATTAGCTTCTTCATGAGCGGGAGTTTCAATCAATCGGATGGTCCGTTTGGGTTTTCGACAAGCAACTTCTATACGCCGACGAAGCGTAAAGTCAAGTTTAGTGGCTTCCTTGGCAGCTTACTGGGCGGCCTCGGCTTCACGTATGCTGATCGCCAGAACAACGAGTTCGCATACAATGCGAAATTCACCTACAATTCCGGGGCAAACGATCAATTGTTCTATAGTTACCGCGCCAACGCGACGTCGAGGCATCCGCTGATTGATTCATATCAATGGCTCAATCGGTACGATTCGAGTGCTTCATCCACGAGTTTACAGACGAACGATGTGATTCAGTATAAGCACTTTTTCAGTACGAACTCGGAGTTGAGAGGATACATTAGTAGACTTGAGACTCAACGACAGACTACCATAGGCTCGCTCACGCCCGATCGTTACTCTGCCTTGATCGGGACGGGGAGTTATTATCGTGACCCGAACAACGACGGGTTTTTCGACATTGGCAGTTCACAGTCATGGTCTCGATCGAACACGACTATTTGGAACGCAAAAATTGCCTATGAGGCGCAGGTTCATCCTTTGCACTTTCTCAAGGCTGGGGTTGAGTATTATTACCAGCATTATCAAGCTACTCAAATCGTCTTTCCGCATGCGCCTAACCGTTACTTGGATTCGATTGCCCGTGGGGAATTCTATGGATACGGGCTTGGTCGGTGGGTGAACAACAACACTCCAAGCCGCGGCGGGTTCTGGATTCAAGACAATATTGATTTCCCCGGCATCAACTTCAAGGTGGGGGTTCGCTATGATTTCTTCTACCTCGGCAAACAGGTCTTTGATCCCGACTTCATAAGTCGATATGAGAGAGTGATCAATGACTCCGACCCGAACACTCCATATGCGAAGGCAGACTGGTTGAAGAACAACACTTTTGGAAAAGCACTCACAAGTGGTCGCTTCAGTCCACGGCTTGCAATTTCATATCCGATTTCGGAGCGAGCGAGTTTCTACTTCAACTACGGCCACCAATTACAGTATCCCGACCTGAGCGAATTCTTCCGCGATCCGTTCTACGACGAGAGTCGGAGTGTCGGCGGCAATGTTATCGGCAATCCTGCGCTCAAGCCGCAACGGACTGTTCAATACGAGGCGGGTTTCAAGCAACTTCTGTTTGAGGATCTTTCTCTTCAACTGACGGGGTTCTACAAAGATGTCTTCGACTACGCAACGCAGCAGGAGTTGAAGCTCAGTGGGCGCACTGTCTACCGCAATATCAATCTGGACTATGCAAGCACACGCGGGTTCGAAGTCATTATGGAGAAAGGTTTGAGTGACCACTATTCGGGGAGTATCAACTATACATTCCAACTCGCGAAGGGAAGAGCGGCTGACCCAAACATTGTGCAGGTTACACCGGGCATCGCTGGGTTGCCGCGCGAGACACGACTCGATTACGATCAGCGCCACAGCATCAACCTGTTTTTCGGATATCGTGTGAAACCGGGCGAAGAGTATGAACTACTCGGTATCCCGATGGACAATTTTGCAGCCTCTGTCACGTGGAGATTCGGAAGCGGTTTCCCTTACACGCCATTTAATACAAACCAAAGTCTTACGGATCAATACTTGAGGAATACCGGCGACGGACCTGCGACATCTGAAGTCAACGTCAGCTTAGAAAAGGGAATAGAGTTATTTCAAACGCTTAATATCCTCTTGAAGCTGGATGTAGTGAACTTGCTCAACAGAAGAAACATCAGTTTGAGCTCGGGCGGCTTCAATACATTGACGGGAGCTCCGTATGTGTTTGGAGACGATAATCCCGATCCGCGCGGTGCATATCGAGTGATCTATTCGTGGGGAGCGGTTGGTAACGGAGAATCCTTCGATGCTCGGAGGCCTGCGTTCGTTCTTGGAAGCCCGCGGCAAATTGTCTTTGGATTGAAAGTTACTTGGAATTAGCCATGAAGAGAATAACAAAAGTCATACTGCCGGTTGCTTTCTGCGTCTCCTTGAGCGCAGCGCAAAACGTTGTTAGTGTCAACACAGGTTACTCCATGAGGACACAAATAGATAACCTCGGCGTCATGGGGCGACAGGCATACCCGGGAGGGAGCCCGGCGACCTCAACCGGCAAGCTCGGACTCGAATACCCCGTTGGTCAGGCGTATGAGCATCTCTTTGGATCTGGGGTGTGGGTCGGAGGGCTGCTCGACACGGCGAGAATCGGAACCTCACCGCAAATACGCGGAGTGTCTGTAGCCTATGAAGGATGGTCAGGTCCGTTGAATGAATTCTTCCCCGGAACAAGTCCTGCAGATACGATTTGGAGAGGAGGGAGGCGGATCGCAAAACCTGCCGGATGGGATGCGTACTGGGGCGGGATTCTTGAATATGATCCGATTGCTGATGATGAGCGCTACATGCGATACAGGGACGACAGACGGCGGGTAACAGGTCACGTCCCGCTCAACCTCGAAGTCGTCCAACGATCCTACTGCTGGGACGATTCGTACGCCGATGCCATCATGATTCTCCAGTACACCATTTATAATCGAGGAACTAAGCCGATTGATAGCACGTATGTTGGCTTCTTCTTTGAAGCTGACGTTGGACCTCTTAACGCATCAAATTATTTTCAACGGAATTTTACAGGCTATTATCCAAGTTCCCGAACTGCATACATTCATAATCCGTCCGATCGAGGTTCTACTCCGGTCGGGATTGTCCATATTGATACAACTTCGGAAGACCCTCGACTTCGATATGCGTTCAACTGGTTTCCAGGTCCGAACACTCCTCCGAATGACGCTGCAAAGTACGCAATGATGAGTTCAGGACAAATCGATCCTGATGAGTTTCCTCAACTCTCGGATACACGCTTTGTTCTGTCGTTTGGTCCTTACAATAATTTCAGACCATATGCTGTCTCACGCGACAGTTTGGTGATTGCAGTCGCGGTTGTTTCGGGCTATGATCCGGCAGGGAATCATTTGCGAGTTCTTCAGCGCAACGCATCGCGAGCGCTCAACATCTATCGGAACCAAGGAATACAATTACCTGCAACGCCGCCATCGCCGCCGCTCCGAGTTGAAGTTGGCTTTCGAAGGGTGAAACTGAATTGGCGCTGGACACCGGCTGATTCTGTGGGACCAAACGGGCGAGGAAATCCCGAAACGAATTGGGATACAACGAGTTTAGTAGCTCGCCGCTATCCCGATCGGATCTCTCCACCGTATCCTCCGGGGATAGACCCCACGCGCGGCGGGCGCAATTTCTCTGCTTACAAAATTTGGCGGAGCGAAAACCCGGAATCCCCTGACGCCAGCTTTACTCTCCTCAAGCAGGTTGATGTACCGACCGACTCGTTTGAGTACAACACGGGACTCGAGTACGAGTTTGTTGACTCGAACCTTGTGAGAGGTAAAACGTATGTTTATTCAGTAACGTCAAAATCTATTCCCGAACTGGTTCTCGTGCGCATAGTGCAGGGGGGCGTTACGCGTTTTGTTGAAGTGCCGGTCGATCCTCTGGAGTCAAAGCTCTCCACAAACAAAGTGCGCGTAGATCTTCCTTTTTCCACGTCGAAAAAGCTTGGCGAGGTTGCCGTCGTTCCGAATCCGTATCGAACAGATCGTGACTATACATTGGAGAGCGGAGGGTACGAGGGGTTGAACTCGAGATGGGATGAGAACAAACGATTGATAAAGTTCATCAACTTGCCGGAGAAATGCACAATAAAAATATACTCCCTGGCTGGCGACTTGGTACGAACGGTCGAGCATGATGGCGGAGGCGGTGCCTTTCCGCGAGGAGATCACGATGTGCCGCTTCTGAGCGAGAGCAATAGAGCATTGGCGAGTGGTATCTATATCTTCACCGTGGAATCTTCCGTTGGCATGCAGACGGGAAAATTCGTCATCATACGATGAGGTGCACATGAGACAGTTTGCGTTATTAGTACTTTCCCTCTCGACAGTGAGTCTGTTTGCCGGCAATCGGTCCGGTTCCGTGACAGCACAATTCTTGAAGCTGCCAATCAATGCGCGCGCAGCCGCGTTAGGCAATGCACAAGTTGCCCTCGCCGAAGGAGCGCTTTCGATTCCTTTCAATCCTTCAGGAACACTCGACGTCTCAGCGTTTTCATTTGGCGCAACATACAATCAATGGTGGGCGGATATTTCACATTCGTTCGTGGGAGGAGCTGTCAATCTGGATGACATTGGGACCATCGGACTTGGCATCATTGCGCTCAACACCGATGACATGATCGTCCGAACGCCGGCTTTTCCTGAGGGCACTGGAGAAAAATTCCGCGCGGTCGAAGTCGCCTACGTCGCCTCGTACGCTCGCCGCATAAGTCAGGAATTCGG
>CAYUFU010000007.1:32326-37534 GCA_964444145.1 uncultured Chitinophagales bacterium | reverse complement strand
TGCAGTCCGTTGCTTTTCGCGGCGGTTACCGCTTTAACTACGATGAGGAAACGTGGAGTGCGGGGATTGGGATGGACCTTCGGAGCTTGGGTTTAGCAGGACATTTGGATTATGCATTCACGAACTACTCAACGCTCCCCGGAACGCACATGTTTTCATTAGAGATAGGTTTCTAACGTCATGAGAATACTTCGATTCTTGATGTTTGGTGTTGTCATTCTCAACCCAGGATGCACCCTGCAAACACTTGAGAGTGATGTCCCTATTGTTAAGCCAGCAAACCACCTTGTGATCAATGAAGTGTTTACCTTGCCCGCTACACACCAAAGAACCTATTCGTGGATAGAGCTTCATAATCCAACGAATGATAGTATTCGGACTCTTGGTTGGACGCTCACCTTTACGACAATTGGTATAGTTTCACGAACTGCGGTTGATAGTGTTGGGAATCCAATTCCTTTCTCGCCAACGTTGACTTTTCCGTTGCCTGAGGGTGCGTACGAAGTTCCCCTTCCGTCACAACTTCTGAGGGGTGGAGAATTCCTCACCCTAGTGAATAACGAAGAGCGTCTTGAGACGTACACCGATTATGGATTGGGTAACGGACCCAAAATCGAAGCGCCGTTCCTTCCCTATCGGACGCAACTCATCATAAGTCCTGATACTACTCGCCCGGATACTCTCGTCGAATACAGTGCACTGTTCCTGCTCAAGACGTCTGATCAGATTGTTCTCAAGAATGCGCAAGGCGTTGCGGTTGATGTCGTTCGCTATGGGAACTACGTCTATCCCGGAAGTGGAAGCGACCCTTATCCCAACAATCGTTCCATTGGGCCGATTCCTGAGTTTCAGTCCATTGCGAGATTCAACGCTTATTTTACCGGCAACACTGCCGAAGACTTTTACCGGACGGAGGTGGATGTTCCCTTGACTCGACCAATTCCGCACTGGTTGAGTCAAGCGTACAAACAGTAGGCAAATGTGGATTTGAAGAAATAAAAAAGGTCGGAGAATCATCCGACCTTTCTTTTTCCTGTTTCGGGTTTCTACCGTATTACGATCATTCTCCTCGCCGCTCCTCGTCCCCCGACTTCCAATCTATACCAATAAACCCCGCTGGAAAGATTCTTGGCGCTAAACTCGCGCACATGTTCTCCAGCCTCTAGGTTCTCATCCACAATTGTTGCGACGGTTCTTCCCAACACATCGAAGACCTTCAGCACCACACCTCCTGCCTGATGCAACTCGAATCGGATATTCGTTGCAGGGTTGAATGGGTTCGGATAATTCTGATGCAATGTGAATGACGCAGGGTGTGCAGTGGTCTTTTCAGCCACACGTGTCAATGTTGTTACGTCGAGTATCCAGTTCGAGCGTCCATGCGTGTGTGCGACCAATTTGCGCGTTGGCGAGTGAAGCGTGAGATCAAGAACCGGAGTGGACGGTAATCCGGTTCCAAGCAGGTGCCATGTCGTTCCGTAATTCGTGCTGTACAAGACTGCTGCGTCGGATGCGGCGTAGAGCCGCGGACGAGCGGCGGGGTCAACGATGATATCGTTCAGCGGAATATTCGGCAGGTTACCACCGATGGGCGTCCATGTTTGTCCGTAATTGCTCGTTCTATAAATATGCGCCTGGAAATCATATTGAAGGTAGCCTGAGAGCGTCACGTAACACACATTCGCGGAGTCCGGATCAACGGTAACGCGCGTGACCCACCGATTGGGAAGTATGCCTGTAATGTCGTTCCATGTCGTTCCGCCGTTCGTCGTCACTTGCACCTTGCCGTCATCCGTGCCGATGTACACGACATTGGAGTCGGTTGGCGAGGGATCAATCGTTGTGATCGTGCCGATCCGCCCCCCGTTGCCGCGCGTCAGATCGGCGCTGATCGCTGTCCAATTCACCATGCGGTTGGTTGATTTGTATAGACGGTGAGTTCCCGTGTAAAGCGTTGCAGTGTTGAGCAAGCTGATGGCAATTGGGGTGTTCCAATTTTTTCTATCGGTCCCCGAGATTCCGCTTGTGGCACTGCTAAACGAGGTGCCGCCGTTTGTTGAGCGAGCAAGTCCGCCATTTTGGGATTCAGCGTAAACGAAATTATTGTTGGTCGGGTCCACAATGACATAGAATCCATCTCCTCCATAAATTCCCGTCCAATTGTTTTCGGCGCCGGTGAGTGTTCTCGCAGTCCCGTTGTCCTGCATACCGCCGTAGTAGCGGATGGGATTTGAGAAATCTACGGTGCCCGCGTAGAATTGTGAAATCGGGAGATTCAACGACTTCACCCACGTTGTACCGACATTCGTTGAAGTGAACACCCCGCCGTCACTGCCCAATACCATGCGGTTTGTATCGGCTTGGCTGAATGCGATTGCGTGAAAGTCAACGTGCACCGTTCCCGCTGTGGTTGACCAGTTCGTACCGCCATTCGTGGTTCGATACGCACTGGTCATGAGGGCGTATGCGATGTTCGCGTTCCTCGGATGAACAGCAATGACGTTATTGTACCAGACCTGTCCTTCGCCGCCGAATGTTGCAGCAAGGCGTGCCCAGCTCGTGCCGCTGTCGGTGGACTTGTAGATTCCTTTCACTCCGGTTCCATTGGAGACAAGGGCGAAATATATGTTTGGCGAGGACGGTGCGTACGCGAGACTTGCGCGCCCGGTTGCGACATCGTTCGCCGGGAAGCCGTTCGTGACTTGTGACCATGTATCGCCGCCGTTCGTCGAAAGCCATAAGCCGGCGGTTGCGCCGTTGATAGTGCTGTGCGCAAGCGTGCGGTAGCGAGGCCAGAATGTTGCGACGATACGGTTGGGATTCACGGCGTCAATCATCACGTCGCCTGCGCCGGTCGTGTCGTCAACGAAGTGTACTCGTGACCACGATGTGCCGCCGTTTGTCGAGCGATAAATCCCGCGGTCTTGCGTGCGTGAACGATACAAACCGAGAGACGCAAGAAAAATACGATTCGAGTTCGACGGATGCATGGCGATCGTGCCAATCGCGCCGACGTTCTGAAGCCCGAGATTCGTCCACGTCGCTCCCGCATCGGTCGAGCGCCAGATGCCGTTGCCGGGATAAATCGTGACGCCACCGGGATTCGCTTCGCCCGTGCCCACATAGATCGTGTTGGGATTGTTCGGGTCGAGCGCAAGCGAGCCAATGGAGTACGACTCGTTGAAGATGTTTGACCATGTTCCTCCAAAATCGGTCGAGCGCCAAACACCGCCTGCCGCTGCGCCAGCGTAAATCAGATTTGCGTTCGTTGGATGAAGCGCAAGCGCAGTAATTCTCCCGCCGATGTTGGATGGACCAACACTCTGCCATGGTGCTGCCATTGCGTCGCTCCGCTTCATTGCCATCTCCTCGATAGCACGACGACCACGCTCTACCAGTTGTGGGTCAACATCGTCGCCGGGATAAGCACGCTGCAGCATGAACCAATCACTGTCTGCCGACTCAGCGGATGCAGGCAAAACCGATTCGAGCCCTTGCCAACCGATAACCAATACAAATCCCACAGCGAAAAGAACGACCGCCGATAGAAAACGATACTTCATTGCAATCCTCAGAAGAAAGTGGTAGGAGAATGACCGACTCAATCTATGAACACGGCGCGGGAGAAGCAACTAAGGTTGTTTGAACGAAGAGTTTTTTCTGCTACATTGAGGAGTGAACAATTGAGCAGTGAACATCACAACCAGTGCTTGTGAATTCTCCTCGAACCATTCAAATCGGCGGTAGGTCTATCGAGTATTCGGTGCATCTCAGCAGTCGCGCGCGCCGCCTGTCGCTGCGCCTTGACCCGCGCAGCGGATTGGTATTCGTCGTGCCTCATCGTTGGCGCCTCGACGCGCTCAACTTCGAGACCTTCTTGCGAGAGAGGCGCACGTGGGTGTTCCGTGCGCTCGACCGTGCTGCCCGCCTTGAACGAAGCACACCCAAACCGACGTTTACCGATGGCAGCACGTTCAGCGTGCTGGGGAAAGAAACCACACTCAGAGTGCTTTGCGTCGAGAAGAAACGCACCGTTGTCAAGATGGTCGGCAATGAGCTTCTGGTTCGGACTGCCACCGTGAATCCCGATCATATCCACGCTGCCCTCACCGCATGGTTCAGATATGCAGCTGGAAGGATTATTCCGGAGCGTGTTGAGCAACTCAACGCTCCTCTCGGGTTTCGATTCAAGAACGTCATCGTGCGCGATCAAAAGAGTCGCTGGGGCAGTTGTTCGCGTCGCGGCACACTGAGTTTCAACTGGCGCTTGTTGCTCGTTCCTCCTTCCGTGATGGACTATCTCATTTTTCATGAGCTTGCGCACGTGCAAGAGATGAACCATTCGATTCGGTTCTGGCGGCTTGTGCAGAAACTCTGCCCGACGTTCCGCGAGTCGGAGCGATGGTTGAAGCGGCATGGCAACGCGATGTTTTGGTAAGTGGTTCAACGTAATTTCGTTCTCCGATTGTCAACGGTGTATTCTTGTGGGAAATGTCACGCAGCAACCGTCACTCATCTCTTATACTGTCAACGAAATGTGCTCCATGGTCTAACGTGCAGAGGCTTATGAAAATTCTCCTCGTTGAAGACAACTTCGAACACCTTCGCCTTACGAAATATATTCTTCGCCATAACAACATGCGCGGCGACGTGTATGTTGTGCGCGACGGTCAAGAGGCAGTTGATTATCTCTATCACCGGAATCAGTTCGCTGATCCAATCGCGAACCCGCGTCCCGATCTCGTTCTTCTTGACCTCAACATTCCGCGCATCAACGGCAAAGAGGTTCTCGACATCATCAAATCCGATCTTGCCCTCAAAGATATTCCCGTCGTTGTTCTCAGTTCGTCCGATCGCGAGGAAGATATTTCGCACGCGTACGAACATGGAGCAGCGGCATACATTTCGAAGTCCGCAGGCTTCGAGCGCCTGAACGAAGCGCTTTCCTCTATCGAAAAATTCGTGAATGCGCGAACGCTGACTCCCGCGTAGCGCGCGCGTGAAGCGCTGGAGCAACGGAGTAACGGAGTAATGGAGTAATGGAGTAATGGACTCCAACACTCCAGCACTCCAACACTCCAACACTCCAATCACCCCTTCACTTCTGTTGAAGACCAGCGCTCTGTTTGCGTCTTCTCATCGCTGAAAGTGTGTTGAATCTCCTCGCGCTTCTTCGTACTTTGCATGCAATTTCATCCACCTCTGCAA
>CAYUFU010000007.1:0-32226 GCA_964444145.1 uncultured Chitinophagales bacterium | reverse complement strand
TTGAATCTCCTCGCGCTTCTTCGTACTTTGCATGCAATTTCATCCACCTCTGCAAACTCATGTCTCATTGGGTCGTCGTGCTTGTCGGTCGTCCGAACGTCGGCAAGTCCACACTCTTCAATCGCATCATCGGTCAACGGAGCGCCATCGTTCACGATATGCCCGGCGTGACCCGCGACCGCAACTATGCCGAAGGCGAGTGGACGGGCAAACGTTTTTCGCTTGTCGATACCGGAGGCTACGTCCCGGCTTCGGAAGATATTTTCGAGAAAGCAATTCGCGAACAAGCGCAAATCGCGATCGAGGAGGCAGACGTTGTGCTATTCATCGTTGATGGACAGGATGGCTTGCTGCCCAGTGACAAGGAACTCGCCAACATCCTCCGCAAGTCCGAGAAGAAAGTTCTGCTCGTCGTCAACAAGATTGACGGCGAGAAACATGAAGCGAGACTGGCGGAATTCTACGCACTTGGTCTTGGTGAGCCGTATTCGGTCTCGGCTCTCGTCGGCAGAAAAATCGGCGATCTGCTCGATGTCGTCACCGCCGGCTTCACGGCAACACCGGACGAACAGCCCGACCCCCGTCTCAAAATTGCCATCATCGGCAAACCGAACGTCGGGAAATCTTCCTTCGTCAACGCGTTGCTGCAGGAGGAACGCCACATCGTCACGGCAATTCCGGGAACAACTCGTGATCCAATAGATGCGATTCTGAGATTCTACGGCGAAGAGATTCTTCTCATTGATACCGCCGGTCTGCGACGCAAAAGCAAAATCAAAGAAAGCGTCGAATTCTATTCGACCATCCGTACACTCAAAAGCGTCGAGCGTTGCGATGTCGCCGTTGTCCTGATTGACGCGGTGCAGGGACTCGAGCATCAAGACCTGCGCATCATACAAAACACCATCGAGAGCGGCAAGCCCGTCATTGTTGCCGTTAACAAGTGGGACTTGATTGAAAAGGACGACTCCACTGCTCGCGCGTTCGAGAAGGTGCTGAAAGAAAAACTGCGCGTGTACGATTTCATCCCCATCATGTTCATCTCCGCGCTCACGAAGCAGCGCATCTACAAAGTCATCGAACTTGCGAAGCAGGTTGATGTTGAGCAAAACAGAAAAATTCCGACGTCGCAGCTCAACGCGTTGCTCGGTACCGATATCAAAACATTTCCACCAAAGAGCCGAACCGGAAAAGAAATCAAAATCAAATACATCACACAGGTGAAAGCAAAGCCCCCCGTCTTCACTTTTTTTTGCAACGACCCAAAAATGATTGACGACAACTATCGCCGTTACTTGCAAAACAAGATCCGTGAGCACTTTACCTTTAGGGGCGTGCCTGTCCTCCTCTCGTTCAAGCAGAAATGAAACCCTTACGTTCCCCACGGGCTATGTGCCGACAACTGGAAAACAAATGCGGTATGAAATTTTTTTGGGGGCTTCGACAGTCGCATGTCGTGGTGAGAGACTGCTGCGCCGCGGGACGCGTCCTACAGCGTCAAGGCAGTGGCGCCAGCCTGCGCACATGCCGCCTGCGTTTCTATCATCCTCACCGCAAGAGGTTAGCACATTGACGGAACAAACTTCAACCATCATTCTTGCAGAACCTGTGTGAGCAAACAAAAACGCATACTTGTCGTCGGCGGACTTGCTGCCGGACCGAGCGCCGCCAGCAAAGCCAAGCGCGTGAATGCCGGCTGCGAGGTCGTGCTCTTCGAGCAGGGGGAGCATATTTCTTACGGCATTTGTGAGATTCCGTATTTTCTCGGCGGAGAGGTCGCTGGCGAGAACCTCGTCTCCTACACCCCCGAACGCCTGCGTGAGAAAAAAGGAGTTGATGTTCGCACGCTGCATCGTGTCGAAGAAATCCAACCAACAAAGCGCAAGATCATCGTGCGCGATGTGCAGCACGCCCGAACCACCGAAGAGCGCTACGATACGCTGATCGTCGCAACAGGCTCGCGGCCCAAACGACTCGGCCTCGCCGGCGAGGATGCGCGTAACGTTTTTTTCGTAAAATCCCTCGACGATGGTTATCGTATCCAGAAATATCTCCAAACAGAGCACCCCCACCATGCCGTCGTTATCGGCGGCGGCTACATCGGCATCGAAATGTCCGAAGCCCTGCGCAAACGCGGGCTTGACGTGACCATGCTGCACCTGCACGGCCTGCCGATGAACGGGCTCGAACGTGACGTGTCTGAAGCCGCACGAGCTGAATTGGAACGTAATGGTGTTCGCTACGTCGCGTTCGCGACAACGGAAGGATTGGTCGTTGACAAACAGCAGCGGGTCACTCATGTGGTGACAACCAAGGGAACGTTCGCAGCGGACGTTGTCATCGTGGCAATCGGCGTCCAGCCCAACAGCGAGCTTGCCAAGCGCGCCGGCATTCGTGTAGGAACACACGACGGCATTCTGACCGACAATCGCCAGATGACAAACCTCGACAATATCTATGCGGCAGGCGATTGCTGCGAAGTCAAGAACCTCATCAACAATCGGTTCATGTTCATGCCGCTCGCAACAATTGCGAGCAAACAGGGGTGGACCGCAGGCGAGAATGCGGCGGGCGGCAAAGCTATTTTTCACGGAGCGATTCGTGCAATTGCCGTGAAGGTGTTCTCGTTGGAAATCGCACGCGTCGGTTTGAGTGTTGAAGAAGCCAAAGCATCAGGCTTCGATGTCGTGGTAGAGACGATCACAGCCTCGTCCCGCGTTGCGATGATGCCCGGCGCCGAGAAGATTTCCGTTACAGCAATTGCTGACAAACGTTCGAAACGGTTGTTGGGTGTACAGATGTGGGGACGAGACGGCGTCGCATTGCGAGCCAACACGTTCGCTGTCGCAATCCAACACAGAATTACGATTGACCACATGCAGCAGTTGGATTTGGCGTACGCGCCGCCCTTTACGCCATTGTGGGACCCGGTGATTGTTGCAGCTAATGCTATCAGGCACCAATGGTAAGGATCAATCCCTATGGGCAACTCGCAAAAGAGACCGATGAAGCATCTCACAATCATTGACCATCCCGTTATCAAGCGCGACCTTACGATACTGCGCGACAAAACGACGAACAACCAATTGTTTCGAACAACGCTGAGAAGAATTTCTGCCGTGATGGCATTTCAGGTAACGCATGACTTGAAAATCAAAACCGGCACAGTCGAAACGCCGCTCGAAACGACACGGGGCTACTCGCTTGCCGATCAAATCATCATCGTTCCTGTGCTGCGCGCCGGACTTGGACTGGTTGACGGATTTCTGGATTTGATTCCAGAGGCGAAAGTGGGGCACGTGGGCTTGTATCGGAACGAGGAGACACTCGAACCGGTGGACTACTATTCGAAATTTCCGCGCAGCCTAAGCAAGAGCCTTGTTCTCCTTCTCGACCCGATGCTCGCCACCGGCGGCAGTGCAACCGCGGCAATTACGTTCCTCAAACGCAAAGGGGCGGTGCGCATTCGTTTCGTCAGTCTGCTCGCTGCGCCGGAAGGGGTGAAGAAACTTGCGCGGCATCATCCCGACGTGCCGGTGTTCACCGCTGTGCTCGACCGGGAATTGAATGCGCACGGCTATATCCTGCCGGGACTTGGCGACGCGGGAGATAGAATTTTCGGAACGGAATGACGACTTGACTCTCCTTCAACAACCAACTATATTTTTCTTGAAAGGGTGATGTCAAGACAATGAAGTGGCATTCGAGAACGCAGATCCTTGGCTTCACCAGGGGTGTAGAATGAACAGTCGGAAGTACAGAGAAAAGTTAGAGTACCTTCTCGCCGTTTGCAAGAAGACTCTCAACCACGTTGACGAGGGATTGATTCGTCGAGCGTTTGAATTCGGCTTCAATGCTCACAGGTACGATAAGCGAGTATCGGGGGAATTGTTCTTTGATCACCCCTTCGAAGTTGCCCGCATCGTCGCGAAAGAAATTCCATTGGATTCGATTTGTGTCGCCGCATCGCTGTTGCACGATGTCGCCGAAGATACGGAATACAAAGGTCCAGCCATACGAGCAGAGTTCGGCGATACGATAGCGAGGATCGTCGAAGGAACCACAAAAATTTCCAATGTAGATTTCGCCAGCCGCGAAGCGTCGCAGATCGAGAGCTACCGCAAGATGCTTCTCTCGATGGTGGAGGATCCACGCGTCATGCTGATAAAATTTGCCGACCGTTTACACAACATGCGCACGATTTCCTTTTTGAACGCGGAGAAGCAACGGCGGATTGCGAAGGAGACCTTGGAGATCTACGCGCCGTTTGCGAATCGGTTCGGTTTAGCCAGCATCAAATGCGAACTGGAAGATCTCGCTTTCAAGACCCTCAATCGTGAGGCATACGACCGCATTCATCGCGAGCTGAAGGCGCGCAAACGCGAGCGCGAATACTATCTGAAAAAATTCGCACGACCAATCATCGAGGAGCTCGATAAGCTCAACATCAAATATGAGCTGACTGCACGCCCGAAGCACATCTACAGCATCTACAACAAGATGGTGAAGCGGAATAAACCGATCGAGGAAATCTACGACCTGTTCGCCATTCGCATTATCATTGATTCTGACAACGAAGGGGATTGTTACGCCGTCATGGGCATCGTCAACAGGTATCCTGTGAATGAAGGACGCATCAAGGACTATGTCAGCGTGCCGAAAGAGAACGGCTATAAGTCCATTCACACAACCGTCGTTGGGCCGGAGGGCAAGATGGTCGAGGTGCAGATTCGCACGCGGGCAATGCATGAAGTCGCCGAACGCGGCGTCGCAGCGCACTGGGCGTACAAAGAAGATGCGCAGAAAATTGACGAGAAGCTACGCAGTTGGATGAATCACATGCGCGACATTCTTGAAAGTGACGAAGACTCGACCGAGCGTCTGCTGGAAAACTTCAAGATGAATTTGTATCAGGACGAAATCTATGTCTTCACACCGAAAGGAGATTTGAAAACGATGCCGCGGGGGGCGACGCCGGTGGATTTTGCCTACGAGATTCACTCGAAGATCGGTGACCATTGCATTGCGGCTAAGGTTGGTGGCAAGATTGTTCCGCTCGATACCGAGCTGCGCAGCGGCGATCAGGTCGAGATCATCACGTCGAAGAACCAGACCCCAAATCCCGATTGGGAAAAATTCGTCGTGACGCAGAAAGCGAAGGCGCACATTCATCGTTGGCTGCGCAGCGAACAGCGCAAAGCGATCGAAGCAGGGAAAGAGATCTGGCAGAAGAAGCTCAAGAAGGCGAAGCTTGCCATCAATGACGACGAGCTGAATGAGTTTCTGACAAGACAGAAAATCGAGAACGCCGGCAAGTTCTATCTCGCGATTCAACAAGGGCAGATTGATCTTGACACGATCATCAAGCTGATTCAGGATGAGCATAAGCATACGCCTGCGGTGGTGACGGAGGAAGGAAAGCTGGAGGGGTTGTTCAACAAGTTCATCTCGACTGCACGCGGGTTCTCGTCGGGAATCATCCTGAACGGCGAGAAGAGCGCGTACCTCCACACTTTTGCAAAATGCTGCAATCCGATTCCGGGAGATCCCGTTGTCGGGTATGTGACCGCAGGTGAAGGCGTGAAGATTCATCGCCGCTCGTGTAAGAATATTCAACTGATGTTGCAGATGGCGAACGAGCGACTCGTCAATGTCACGTGGCCCCTTGATAACGCCCCCGTGTTTGTTGCCGCCATCCACATTCTTGGTGATGACAGAACGGGCTTGCTGAGCGACATTACGCAGGCGATTTCAACGCACCAGAACACGAACATTCGGAGCGTGAGCATTGATTCACGGGATTCGACATTCGAGGGTTTGTTCGTCATCAACGTAAAAAACACCGACCACGTAACACAGGTGATTGAACGGATTCGCAGGATACCCGGCGTGGCAAAAGCGGAGCGTCTAGAACAGGCGGCGAAAATCGAGACATGAGCGTTGCAGGAGATGTCCGACTGATTCCAAGAAGGCGGCGTTGTTTGGTTCGATTTCGAAACGCGCGTGTAGTGGGAAAGATCGCGGCGTGATGACGAGCTACCCCGGCAGAGTTCTCGGCATTGATTACGGAGCAAAACGTGTCGGCGTTGCGGCAAGCGACCCGACGCGGTTGATTGCCCAAGGTGTCGCCACATTCGACAACGACGGCAGATTGTTCGATCGGCTGGTAGAGGTCATGAGAACACAAGAAGTCACGCTCGTCGTTGTTGGGATGCCCTATGCTCCTGACGGAGGAAAAAGCGCGAAGGCATGTGAGGTCGAAGAGTTCATCGAACGACTTCGGAAGCACACGACGACAACAATTGCCACGTGGGATGAAAGCTTTTCCTCGGTGAATGCACAACGGGCGTTCATTGATGCAGGCATGAAGAAGAAGAAACGTCAACAAAAGGCACGGGTGGATGAGATGGCTGCACGCCTGATGCTGCAAGACTTCTTGGATCACAGCCAACAAAACTAAGTCCGGTGTCTCTTGTGCGGACGGGAAGGAGCGAGTCAGGATCCCGCTTTCAAGTTGATCTTTTTTTCGCGCAGGCTCCATCATTCCGGGCAGGGCGCCGCACTGTTATGCATAAAAGTTCAATGACGTACCAGTGGCGTAATGGACTGCGCAACGCTTGGCTGTGGGCGACGGCACACAAGGTGAAGGCGTTCTTTGCCGTCTTTACTCTCTTCGTCTGTGTTGAGTTATTGACGATTCCCTGGTTCAGCGCAGCGAAGTTGAGGACCGAAGACCCAGTCAAGACGGCACTAATGCAACAGCGATTGCGTGAGGCTGAAAGCAGTGGGAAGCAGCTCAGCATCAAACAGAAATGGATTCCTCTCTCAAAACTCCCGCGGCATCTCATCAACGCTGTAGTTCTCGCAGAGGATGGAACGTTTTGGGAACATGGCGGGTTCGATTGGTATGAGTTTCAGCAATCGCTCAAGAAGAATTGGGAGAAGAAGCGGGTGGTGCGCGGAGCAAGCACCATCACGCAGCAGCTTGCGAAGAATATCTATCTTTCAACCTCGAAAGACCCGATAAGAAAACTAAAGGAATGGATCATCACGCTGCTGTTAGAGCATCATTTGGAGAAGCAGCGGATTCTGGAAATCTATTTGAACGTGATCGAATGGGGGAGGGGAATTTTTGGCGTCGAAGAAGCTGCGCGCGCCTACTTCGGACGCTCGGCGAGCGCCCTGACGTACGAGCAGTCGCTCCGACTTGCCGCCGTAATACCGAGCCCCCTGAAGCACAAACCCACGGATGGCTCGCGCTGGGTGATGTTTCGCAAGCGAGTCATCGCGCAGCGCATGATGGGGAGAAAGTACACTGAGACCGAGTTGGAGCCGGAGGAAGATGAGGACGACAATGATGCACCATCACAATTGAAGGAGACCGCATTAAGCAAGCCACCATCAGAAACCTCGCCCGCTGACACTGGGAAAGTGTCAACACCACAAGATTCGACAGATTTTATGGAGGGCAATGGGTATGACATACAAAGACGTGAACAGGCTGATTGAGGAGGGGGAAGGATTTGAAATTGAATTCAAGCGAAAGGTTTCCAGTCCGGAGAAAATAGCAAAAACACTTATCGCCTTTGCAAATACAAGAGGTGGGCATATTCTCTTTGGCGTCGATGATGATGGTTCGGTTGTCGGCGTCGAAAGTGAAAAGAGCGAGCAAGACCTCATCGAGGAGGCGGGAACCTTCTTCTGCGTGCCGGAGGTTCACCCCGAAATCGAGATCGTACCGTTCGATGGCTCAGACGTGATTGTAGCCTACGTGCCTGAGAGCGATGAGAAGCCGCACATGTTTACCGGAAGCACAAATGGCGACGCGCAGAACGGCGGCGACAACACTCGGGTCTATATTCGCGTCAACGACAAAACGGTGATGGCGAGTAAAGAGGTAGTGAAGATTCTCCAGAGCGAGCGACCTGATGCGAAGCCGATGAAGATCGAGATTGGTGAGAACGAAAAGCGGCTCTTCAGGTTTCTCGAAGAGCACGAGAGGATAACGGTTCCCGAGTTCGCACGGTTGGTGAATATCTCGGAGCGACGTGCGTCGCGAATACTCGTCTCACTCGTGCGGGCAAGCGTCGTGAGAATTCATACGTTGGAGAAACGCGATTTCTTCACACTCGCGTACACCATCGCTGCATAAAGCAAACAGAAAAGGCGTCGGTGAGACGCCTTTTCTCTTTTGTCATGTTTCCCTGTACCCTACTTCACCATCATCATGCGTTTCATCTCGCTTGCAGTTGTGCTAGCAACGATGCGATAGAAATACATGCCGCTTGCCAGTTGCCTTCCCGCATCGTCAACGCCGTTGAATTCAATCGAATAGTGCCGCCCAGCTTCTGCAATGTCGTTGTATAGCGTTGCAACGTGCCGACCAAGGAGATCATACACATGCAATCGAATCAACTCGGAACGCTGAACCCTAAACCCAATACGTGTCGAAGGGTTGAACGGGTTCGGATAATTCTGTGAAAGGTACAACGCTGACGGTGATTCGTGTGCAGCAACGTCCGTGAGAATTTCGAGGGTGACTGAATGAGTGTAGCTGATCGTTCCGTCGAGATCAATTTGCTTCAAGCGGTATTCCCAACGCCCGTGTGCTGGTAGGGCGTGCGCGAACGAATACGAGCGCGGCTCGGTTGTTGTCCCGCTTCCCGGCACAAAACTGTTGGGAATGGTTGCAAACTCTCCCTCTCTGCGATTTTGAACCTCGAATCCAAAGTTGTTCACTTCGCTGATCGTTCGCCAAGTAACGATCACGCTGTCGCGAGTTCCATTGAGCGCTGCGCGCAAGGAGGCAAGTTGAATCGGAACGCTCGTCCGTGGGAAGATGAACTTCGCGGTCACGGGTATGTGGTCGGATGCAGCGTGGAGTGCATTCGCTATGCTGTCGGGTACGGCGAGGTTCGGCAGGCGATTGATGGAATCGTTGAAATGCAAGCCGTCGTTTCCATATGCCTGATAGGTTGATGTCACAAGGTTGTCGGCCATCGAGGACGATGTGAGAATAATGTCAAACCGATCGTCCATGCCGCCTGTTGCGCCGCCGCCAAAACTTCGTACGCGGGACGACTGCGTATGATGAATTGCAAGTGATGCGTTGTTGCTCCAGGTTCCAGTCAAGTTCAGCGGATCGAAGGCGCGACCATTGTTGTTTGCTTCGCTGCCGGTGAGTTTGATCCATGCGGGTTCGTTCGCGGAATAGATGTTGCAGTCACCCGAGAGAATGAAATTAGTTTCCGGCGGCAAATTGGTAAGATGATTGCGGAGTATCGTTGCTTCAGCGAGCCGGTCTTGTTCGTTTGTTGTACCTTGACTTGCCTTGAGATGAAACGAATAGACGCGGACTTGCTCTGTGGAGTTCAACGGACGGAGAACGTACTCGGCGATGTCGCGCAGCGCCGTGGGGATGTACGACGCACTGATGAACTCCCATTTGTCGTTGCGATAGAATAGTCCATTGTCGGTGTCGGGACCGTCGTTGAACGGAACTGCCACATACGTGGACGATACAGGCGCCAACGCGTTCGTGAGAAATTCCGTCATGCCGGCAGCGCTCGTCATTTCCTGGACGACAAGCAAGTCGGGTTTCAACTGATTGAGTACCTTGCGAAACTCCGGGTTGCGCGCTGCCGACGTTGAGCCGGGGTAGTTCAGCGTGTTGTAGGAAACGATACGCAGAGTGTCGAAACTCTGACCGAATGAGAACGAGAATGCGAAGAGAACCGGGAACAGTGAGGTACGCAGTACCTTCGAAACACTTAGAGGCTTGATGATTCCCCCCATGTCAAATGCTGGTGTAATGGTAGTTGGATTCGCTGGGCTATAAGATACGAAAACCATCTGGTTGTTGGCAACGGCAACCAACTCATTTGGAATTCAAAATGCGGACGAACTCGAAGAGCGCAATACCATAAGCGACGGCAGCATTGAGGGACTGCTTCGTACCGAACATCGGTATCTCAACAGCCAGGTCTGCAGCCGCAATGATTTCGGATGAGACGCCAACGATCTCGTTTCCGACCACGAGGCAGAGAGGAAAGTCATGTGACGTCACGTGGCAGGTTGGAATGCTCTTCGTCGTATGTTCGAGGACGCAGATTCGAATGTTCTTGTTCTTGAGCTCATGAATGGCATCGAGCGGATTTCGAACGTACTCCCATGGAACCGTCTCTGTCGCGCCGAGCGCAGTTTTTTCAATCTCTTTGCGCGGCGGCTTCGGTGTATAGCCTGTTAGATAGATCTTCCTGACGAGTGCTCCGTCCGATGTACGAAACATGGAGCCGACGTTGTAGAGACTCCGAATGTTATCGAGCATGGTGTAGATGGGAAGTCGTGGCGCAGCTTTGATGTCGTCCTTGGTAAGACGCTGTCGTGCGATTTCGTCGTGCGTAAGCTTTCGCATTCGTTAGTAATCAGCGACCGTGAATCTGTTCCCAACAATCAGCTGCCGTGGTGCTCCAATGAATAGCGCAAGCTCCTTTACAGTGTCGCATGCGCTTTCGACGAATATAGCGGTTAGAATTCCTTAATGCAATCTGCGTTTTCGGCCCAACATCTGGGTTGATGGGCTTTGCTGTTCCTTTCTCAAATCGTTATATTGAACTCCCCAGTAATGTCAGGTTTTCACGGAACCCTTTTGAGCAGCAAGAAACTCGTCATCGCAATAGATGGACCTGCGGCGTCCGGAAAATCCACAACGGCAAGGCTGGTTGCTCAAAGGCTGGGCTACATGCACATCGATACGGGTGCGATGTATCGCGCGATCACGCTGAAGATTTTGCGCAGTGGTGTGGGTGAGTTCTACTCGAAGCGCGTCGCAGGGATCGTGAATGCGGCGCGTGTCGAATTGAAACCCGTCAACGGCTCGATGCGAGTGTTGTTGGATGGCGAAGACGTGACTGATGAGATTCGTTCGCCCGAAGTCACAGCGGCGGTCAGTTCGGTCAGCCAGATTCGCGAAGTTCGCCAAGCGATGGTGAACCTGCAAAGACAAATGGGGCGCGAGGGGG
Organism: uncultured Chitinophagales bacterium; assembly: GCA_964444145.1. GTDB lineage: Bacteria > Bacteroidota > Ignavibacteria > UBA10030 > UBA6906 > CAADGV01. Next base: position 21,205 of record CAYUFU010000007.1, on the reverse strand, counting down.
GTGTCGTGCTTGAAGGGAGAGACATCGGTACGGTCGTCTTTCCTGATGCCGATGTGAAGATTTTCATGGTTGCCAGCATTGATGCGCGCGCCGAGCGGCGGCGACGAGAATTAGACGCACAAGGTATTGCATCGGACGCTGAAGTTCTCAAGGACGCAATTCGGCAAAGGGACCAGAAAGATTCGACGCGGGATGAAAGCCCGCTCCGAAAAGCTGAGGACGCGATCGAGTTGGATACGTCGAATCTCACGATTGAACAACAGGTTTCATTCATCGTTGACCACGCGATGAAAACGGCAATGAGAAAAACAAAGGCAGCGTGAAGGTTACAATAGATAAAAGCTCAGGGTTCTGTTGGGGTGTCGTCCGCACGATTGACATTGCAGAGGAGGAATTGCAACGGTCGAACGAGTTGTACTCCTTAGGCCCGGTCATTCACAATCCGATGGAGATCAATCGGCTGCAGGCTAAGGGCCTCGAGACAATTACGCATGATGATTTTGCTAAAGTACGCGGGAAGAAAGTTCTGATCCGAGCACATGGCGAGCCGCCATCAACCTACGCTCTCGCTCGCAAACACGGCGTCGAAATCGTTGATGCAACGTGTCCTGTTGTAACAAAAGTGCAGGAGCGTATCCGAAAGTTCTACGACAAGGGGTTTCAGATCGTCATCTTTGGCAAAAAGGATCACGCGGAGGTGATCGGCTTAGTGGGGCACACGAACAACGAAGCGATTGTGATCAAGTCGGTTGAAGAGGTTGCCAAGGTTAATCTCACTCGCAACACCGTGCTGTTCTCCCAAACGACGATGGATAAGCCGACCTTCTACGAGATTGCTCGTGTGATGAGGGAGAAAATAAAAGCAGAATTTGAAGTCGGGACGTTCGAAGAATCGGCGATCGACTTTCATGCTAAGGATACAATCTGCGGACAGGTGTCGGGTCGCGATAAGAAGCTGCGCGAGTTCGCGCAGCAAAACGAGGTGATGATTTTTGTTGCGGGGAGAAATTCATCGAACGGAAAAGTCCTCTATGAAATTTGCCGCAGGGCAAACCCGAACACCTTTTTCATTGAAGAGGAATCAGAGCTAAGACCGGAGTGGTTCCAAGGTAAGGAGACCGTTGGCATCAGCGGTGCGACCAGCACGCCGCAATGGCTGATGGAGCGAGTGAAGGAGGCAATCATGGCTATGAGTGACGTGGCAACCCCGGCGGATCGGAAGGCAGTTGAGGTTCAGAGTTGAAAAAGCTGACCGTGAATCGGGAAGAACAGAGTTTTGTCATCACCAATTAACTACACAACAAACACCAACATATGCGCTCGCACATTTGAGCGTTGCGGATGATGACAACGCAACGATGATGTGCGAAAGCAAAGTCCTGCAGACCACAGGACGTTATGTTACACAATTGGAGGAGTAATGGCTTCACCAAAAAACAGTGTTATCGAATCAGTGATTGATCGTGAATACGGCGAGGCGGAATTCAACGATCTCAAGAAACTGTACGAAGGCTCAATGGGGAAAATCAGCGAAGGCGAGATCGTCAAGGGACGGATTGTCGCGATTCGCGACAACGATGTTTCCATTGATATCGGTTTCAAGAGTGAAGGGGTCGTGCAGAAGAGTGAGTTTACGAACATCGCCGACCTAAGAGTGGGCGACGAGGTGGAAGTGTTTCTTGAGAGCATTGAAGACAAAGACGGGCAGCTCACGCTTTCGCGCAAGCGCGCAGACTTCATGCGTATTTGGGAGCGCGTGACGAAATCGTACGAGACGGGTGAGGTGCTGCAAGGACGCTGCGTTCGTCGAATCAAGGGGGGCATTGTGGTTGACCTGTTGGGCATTGATGCGTTTCTTCCCGGTTCACAAATTGATGTGCGTCCCGTGCGTGACTTCGACGCCTTCATCGGCAAAACGCTCGACTTCCGTGTCGTCAAGATCAATCATCCGTCCGAAAACGTTGTTGTGAGCCATAAAGTCCTCGTTGAAGAAGAGATGGCGGGTCAACGCCAAGCAATCATTTCCGGGTTGGAAAAGGGCCTCAAGCTCGAAGGCACAGTGAAAGCGATCACCGACTTTGGAGTGTTTGTTGATCTTGGCGGTGTTGACGGTCTTGTGCATATCACGGATTTGTCCTGGGGCAGGATCAATCATCCAAGCGAAATCGTCAAGCTCGATCAGAAAATCGAAGTCGTGGTTCTTGATTTCGATCAGGAGAAGAAACGCATCTCCCTCGGCTACAAGCAATTGCAGCCGCATCCTTGGGATAAGATCGAGGAAAAATATCCCGTCGGTACGAAAGTGCAAGGCAAGATTGTATCGCTTGCTGACTACGGCGCGTTCGTCGAAATCGAAAAGGGCATCGAAGGTCTCATTCACATCAGCGAGATGAGCTGGACACAACACGTCAAGCATCCATCGCAGATGGTTTCGATGGGCCAGATGATCGAGGCAGTCATACTCTCGTTGGACAAAGAAAACAAAAAACTCTCGCTCGGTATCAAACAGTTGGAGCCGGATCCCTGGAGTACCTTGCTGATGAAATATCCAATCGGTTCGCGCCACAAGGGCGTTGTTCGCAACCTGACCAACTTCGGTGTGTTCGTCGAATTGGAGCAAGGTGTTGATGGGCTGGTTCACATTTCCGATCTTTCATGGACGAAGAAGATCCGCCATCCAGGTGAGGTTGTGAAGAAGGGCGAAGAGTTGGAAGTCATCATTCTCGGTGTTGACGTCGAACAGCGTCGCATCTCGCTCGGACACAAACAAGTCGAAGATAATCCATGGGATCGCTTCGGCGATTTGTACAAGAGCGGAACTGAGGTTGAGGGGAAGATCGTTCGCATCATCGAGAAAGGAGTGATCGTCGAGTTACCGATGGGCGTGGATGGCTTCGTGCCGGTTTCGCACCTCGCTACGACGCAGATCAAGAACATCGGCGACAAGTTCAAAATCGGCGACACACTGCCGCTGAAGGTGCTGGAGTTCGAGAAGGAGTCAAAGAAGATCGTGCTTTCGGCGACCGAAGCGCTCCGCGACAAAGAGGCGAGCGTTGTTGAGGAGTACCTCGCAAAGCACAAGCTTCCGGCCTCAACAATCGGCGACAGCGCAACGATTTCAGGCAGTACAATCGAAACGACGGACACCTCCATTCCGGCGGAGAACTGAATTCAGTTTCGGTGAAGAAAACAAACACCCGCCTGATGAGAAGTTGGGCGGGTGTTTTTTGTATCAGCTATTCTGCAATGCGCACTGGTGTTTTCGAGAAGGAGCATGAAATGAGATACTCGAAGTTGAATCTCTCTTTAGAACTTGCCAATTGTTGTCGTTAGGTCTCAAAGAACTTCTCGTAATGCTCGAAGACAGGAACTAATGCCTCGTGTTTCCCTCCATACGCTCGGCTGCAAACTCAACTATGCCGAAACCTCACTGCTCGGAAAGCAATTTGTCGATCGCGGTTTCGAGGTTGTTGAATTTGGCGAAGATGCCGACGTTTGCGTTATCAATACGTGCAGCGTAACGGAGCGCGCTAACCGCGAGTGTCGTCAGCTCATTCGTCGTGCGCTGAGGACCTCGCGCAAGCCGTTTGTTGTTGTGACGGGCTGCTACGCGCAACTCGAGCCCGAAGAAGTTGCCTCCATGGAAGGCGTTGATGTTGTCCTCGGAGCCAAAGAGAAATTCAATCTCCTTGACTACATTGAAACCGAGAAGAAACGAACACCGAGCGTCTTCGTTTCGGCAATTGATGCGGTTGACAATTTTGGCGTCGGCTATTCAACAAACGCCACGGAGAGAACTCGCGCGTTCTTGAAGGTGCAAGATGGCTGCGACTACCATTGCAGCTTTTGCACGATACCGCTTGCGCGCGGTGCGAGCCGTAGTCAATCCATCGAAGCGTGCGTTGATCAAGCGCGACTCCTTATTGCTCAACACTACAAGGAAATCGTTCTGACCGGCGTGAATGTTGGAGATTACGGAAAAAAGAACGGAACGAACTTGCTCGCATTGCTGCGCGCAATGGTGATGGTTGATGGACTCGAACGCATCCGTATCAGCTCCATCGAACCGAATTTGCTGACCCACGATATTCTCGACTTCGTTGCGAGCGAGAAGAAGATGGCAAAGCATTTCCACATCCCGCTGCAAAGCGGTTCGGATGATGTGCTGAAGAAAATGCGCCGTCGGTACGATCGTGACTCGTATGGGGATCTGATTCATCGCATCAAACGGCAGATCCCCGATTGCGGTATCGGCGCTGACGTGATTGTCGGGTTCCCCGGCGAAACTGATGCTCAGTTCGAGGAGACGCAGGCGTTTTTGACCGAGTTGCCCGTTTCCTATCTTCATGTCTTCACCTATTCTGAACGTCCCAACACTCCAGCACGTGAATTTGCGAACTCTATCGAGCCGAGAGTCCGCTTCAAACGAAGCGAGCAATTGCGACTTCTCTCGCAGAAAAAGAGAGAAGCCTTTCATCGCTCCATGATCGGCAAAGTTGTTTCGGTGTTGATGGAAGGGGATATTGAGAACGGAATGCGCTTTGGGTTCTCTGAAAACTATATTCGCGTAGCGTTGCCCGCTGAAGAGACGATCGAGAATACCTTGATTGATGTTCGCCTTGAGCCCTCTATGGTGAGCGGGTTCCCCATCCTGAGCCCCGCAAGCGGAGTGAACATGGCTATGCCTGCCGGCGACATGCAGCGCGATCTTTCGCATCGCTCAGAACTAACGGAAGTGCAATGAAGATCACTGCCGTCGAACCCAACAGCATCGCTGAAGAGCTCGGCCTCAGACCGGGCGATGAGTTGCTTGAAATCAACGGTAAGCGTGTTGCCGATGCGATTGATTATCGTTTTTACGAAAGCGATCCTGACATTTCGGTGAAAGTCGCACGCAACGGCGAGATCACGATTTACGACATCGAGAAGGATGAAGGCGAGCGACTGGGTCTTGATTTTGAGGATTTCAAGATTCTTGCATGCGGCAATGATTGCATTTTTTGCTTCGTGGACCAGAATCCGCGTGGACTGCGGAATCAACTCTATTTCCGCGACGGCGATTATCGGCTATCGTTCATGTACGGGAACTATACGACGATGACGAATGCAGGTCCCGCAATCCTTCGCCGCATCATCCAGCAACGCCTCTCGCCGCAATATATTTCCGTTCACGTTACCGATTACACAATCCGCAAGTTGATGATGGGGTTGAAGAAGAATGACTTGATCCTCGAGAAGCTCAAACTTCTCCATGACCATGAGATTGACATGCACACGCAAATTGTGCTGTGTCCGGGCTTGAACGACGGAGTGGTGTTGGAAAAAACTGTTCATGATTTGTATCAGTTCAACAAGCATATCATCTCGCTTGCAATCGTTCCGGTTGGATTGACGGATCATCGCTTTGGCTTGCATGCGTTGAAGACCGTTGATGCGAACTACGCAAACGCGTTGCTCGATGTTGTTGAGAGCTGGCAAGCCGCATTCAAAAACGACATTGGGAGATCATTCGTCTATTGCTCGGATGAGATTCACATTGTTGCCGGGCGAGAAATCCCCGGCGAAGCATACTACGACGGATTTCCTCAAACAGAGAATGGCGTTGGGCTTGTTCGTAAGTTCATCATGGAATTCGAAAAACAGTCCAGACATTTTCCGAAGCGTCTTTCGAACAAGCGCAAGCTCACACTCGCAACCGCAGAGCTTCCACATGCCTTCCTCCAGCACTCGATCGCCCCGCCGCTCCGACGAATCGGCAATCTGGATGTTGCCATCGAAGTCGTTCCGAATGTTCTCTTCGGCAGAAGTGTAACAGTAGCTGGACTTCTTTCGGGGAAATGCTTAGTTTCATCGCTGAAGGGAAAAGAGTTGGGCGATCTGCTTTTGCTGCCGCCCGACATTGTGAACAACGACGATTTGCTTCTCGACGATATGACCATACCTCAGTTGGAGAACGTGCTCGATGTGCCGGTGATGGTATTTGACGACAACTGGGGGGACGTTTTCAAGCGACTCACCAAAGGGAAACTGCGCACCGAACTTGTTACCGCGTAATTCATTTTTCTTCACTACGAAAGGACACGGCATGGTTCGGGCAACGAGCATTCTCATTCTCTTGTTCATTTCAACTGCGTTGCACGCAAACGATGAGGCGTTGCTCAGGGTGAGCGAGACGGGGTCTCGCTCTACAAGGGCGAACGCGAACGATGAAAAGTTGCTTACGCGCTTCGAAATTGAGCACCAATTATTCTCCACAAGCCTTCCCGCGTATACGCTTGATCTACACATTCAGGAACTGGGCGCCACGAGAAAGTCGCCTGCACTCGCCGCGCTGTACTCGCTTCTGGTTCCCGGTCTCGGCGAGCATTACGCCGAAGGCTGGGCGGGAAGTGGGAAATTCTTTTCAGGATTTGAAGGATTGCTTTGGCTTGGCTTCGCAGGGACGAGCATATATGGAAACTCACTCAGGGACGACGCTCTGGCGTTTGCCGCTGCTCATGCGGGAGTGAATCTTGTCGGCAAGGATGACCAGTTTCTCATTGACGTTGGTAATTTCAATACAACGCAAGAGTTCAACGAGGTGCGCTTGCGCGACCGTGAACCGGAGCGGCTCTACGATGTTACTGCAGGCTTCGGGTGGCGATGGGATTCGGATGCAAATCGCAACCTCTATCGCGACCGAAGAATCTCCGGCGAGGACGTGCTGAACAACAGAAAGTTCATCGTCACAGCAATCATCGTCAATCATCTGGCAAGCGCAATCAACGCGGCGCGGCTCGCGATTGCGTTCAACAAGACTGTGAACGAGCAGCTGGGTGAGCTGCAACTGAAAGCAAATATTATGGGCAGTGCGTGGAACCCGCACGGTGTGATGCTGACGGTGACGAAGAGCTTTTGATCAAGGCAACCCCGCCAAAGCGTCGAAACGCATCTGCACCCTAAGAGTTTCGAGAACTCAACAACAGTTGCGGTCTACGACAAGGCTGAAATGGGAGTATTTCTCTCACGACGGGAAAGAGCTTCTCACACCAATGCTCGTTTCTCTTAAGCAACCACAGCAATGCGCAACATCAAGCTCACACTCGAATACGACGGCACGAACTTCGTCGGGTGGCAAAGCCAGCCGAACGGACGTAATGTGCAGGACGAAATCACGAGCGTGCTGGACCAAGTTCTGCAAGAGCCGATCAACTTGATCGGTGGGGGACGAACGGATAGCGGCGTTCATGCGCGCGGGCAGGTCGCGAATTTCAAAACAAACTCCTCGATGAGTCTGAATACGCTGTTGAACGCGCTCAACGGCACCCTGCCTGAGGATATCTACATCCATTCTGCCGAAGAGGTGGACGAGAAATTTCATGCTCGCTTCGATGCCAAAGAACGTGCGTACAAGTATTACATCGCTTTGAAAGCGACCGCAATTGGCAGGCAGTATCAGTGGTTTGTGAAATACGATTTGAATGTGAGCCTCATGAATCAAGTCGCGCAACAGATTATCGGGGAGCATGATTTCGAGTCGTTCACCAAAGCCGACGCGCTTGTGCCGCATCATCGCTGTACGGTTTTCAAATCCGAGTGGGTCAAGACACCAAGCATGTTGACGTACGAGATTCGGGCAAACAGATTCCTGCACGGGATGGTACGCGCCCTCGTCGGCACGATGGTGGACATCGGACGTGGCTACATTCCTGTCTCGCAGTTCCATGATATCATGGCCGCAAAGGATAGACGGAAAGCAGGGATGGCGGTGCCGCCGTCGGGACTATTTCTTGAAGAGATTCTCTATTAAGCCGACGAATTCTCTCACCCCGCAAGAAGAAAGTTCCAAATATCACGTGCCAATTTCCAAAGAAATTCCTATACACAAATTCCAATGACAAGGAATTTCCGTTGCGGCATAGTTGAGATTTGGAAGTTGGAACTTCTTTGGAGTTTGGAACGTGCTATTTGGAAATTACGCCTGCATTGAATGAAGACCATCGCGACTCTCCTCATTCTGTTCTTCAGTTCTGCAATAGCCATGTCTAACTCTCCGACCATTTCATATAACTTAGCAATGTCAAAACCATCCACTCATCTCCTTGAAGTTGAGTTGAGATTCGATGGACTTGACACGAGTGAGAAAACGCTCGATGTGTCGCTTCCAGCGTGGCGCAGCGGACGATACGTGATTCTGGATCTGGCGAGCGGCGTTGTTGAATTCAGGGCACTCGATTCTGCTGAGAAAACTCTCGCGTGGAAGAAAACGGACAAAAGCACGTGGCGAATCGAGACCAACGGCTCGTCGAGTGTGCGCGTGCAGTACAAAGTCTTCGCAAATGAATTCAATTTGCGGACGCGCGGGCTGAACGCTGAACGGGCTTTCGTTGACGGCGCGGCGGTGTTCATGTACGCCGAAAAGTACCGCTGGCTTCCGATAACGCTTACCGTTGTTCCGTACGGCAACTGGCGTGTGACCACAGGGCTCGATTCTGTCGTTGGCAAGAGGAACACCTTTGCAGCGCCGCATTACGATTATCTCGCCGACTGTCCGCTGGAAATCGGAATGCAACGAGACGTAGTGTTCGAAGTGCTCGGAAAAGGGCATGTCTTGAGCATTACAGGCGAGGGTAATCACGACGCAGAAAAACTCACGAGGGATATTGCGCGCATTGTCGAGACGCAGGCAACGTTCTGGGGTGGCGAGTTGCCGTACAAGCGTTATGTGTTCATGCTTGCGCTCTCGCCAAGTGGCGGTGGCGGAACGGAGCACATCAACTCCTGTGCGATGGGTGCTCGTCCTTTCATCTTCAAGAATCCTGAGACGTACGGAAATTTTCTCGGCCTTGTGTCGCACGAGTACTTTCATACATGGAATGTCAAGCAACTTCGCCCTGCGGCTATTGACAAGTACGATTGGTCGAAGGAGAGCTACAGTGAGGAATTGTGGATTGCGGAAGGGGCAACGTCCTACTACGATGACTTGCTCCTTGTGCGTGCGGGCCTCATGACGCAAGTGCAGTATCTGGAACGGCTTGCCTCTGCTATTGACATGGACCGTTCGCGACCCGGTAGCACGAAACAATCTCTCGCCGAGTGCAGCTTCGATGCATGGATAAAATATTGGAAGCAAACGAAGCAGGCAACGAATTTCGAAAGCGATTACTACGCACGCGGTGCGGCAGTCATCTTCGCTCTCGACATGACGATTCGCAACGCGACGGAGAACAGCCGTTCGCTCGACGATGTGATGCGGGAGATGTACAAACGCTTTCCTCTCGGCAAGGGCGGCTACACGAATGCCGATTTTCTCAAGGTGTGCGAAGAGGTGGGGCGGATGACTCTGCGGCAGTTCTTCGGCGATTACGTGTTTGGTGCGAAACCACTTCCGTGGAAAGAAATTCTTGCCTACGCAGGGCTCGAACAGCGAGAGAAAGACCCTCTGAGGAAGCCCTGGCTTGGCACAATGACGACCGACGAGGGAGAGAAAACGAAAGTTGTCCGCGTGCTTGCCGGCTCCCCTGCATATGAAGCGGGTGTTGACGTTGATGATGAAATTGTCGCGCTCGATGGCTATCGCGTGCGGACCTCGAGCCTCAGTGCACGGGTTGGCGAGATGAGGGAGGGCGACATTGTGAAGCTCACCGTGTTTCGTGATGACCAACTCCGCGAGTTCACCATCACGCTTCAACTGCCAGAGGTGTTTCCTTCCAAGCTGGTTCGCGTCGAGAAGCCCTCCTCGCTCCAGCGCGCAATATTCTCCTCCTGGCTCGCACTACCGGTTGCACGCGAGAAGAAATGAGTTGGGTGTTCGGTGCAGTGTGCAGCGCAATCGCTGTTGAACGGCAAGAGCGCTTTGCCGCTCTTCACGCGCGTCCTTTTCAGGTTCTTCGATCCAACATGTTCTACATCGCGTGTGGAGGATTGAACGAAACCTGCCACTATTCCGATGCAAACACCGCCGCCGATGGCTGGTGCGTCCTTGGCACAGGAATCAAACTGCATGGCGGACGGTGTTCGCTTCTCTCCCGCAATGATTGGCAGACCATTCTCTCCGCTGGAGAACCAGACCTTTCGCGAGTCGATGGGCACTTCTGTATCGTGCGATGGGTGAGCGGCGCCGTTGATGTTTTCATTGATGAGATTGGCATACGGACGCTGTACATTGCACCGATCGAGGGCGGTTATTGTTTCTCGTCGCGGCTCCATTGGCTTGCGCAGGCGATGGGCACAGTCGAAATTTCATTCGACGAGTTGGGCGCGCATTGGCTGCTTACGAACAAGCTGGCGTATGGAAGTTTTCTCAAGAACGTTGTCCGTCTCGGACCAGGTGGACGAGCGAAGATGGTGCCGAACATGCTCGAAGCAACAAGCACGCCGTGGTTGCCCGTCATTGCCGAAACGACCGACAATAGTCTTGTCCAAACATTGACGGCGTTTGTCCAGCCGGAACTTTCTCAGAACAAGAGACTGTCGCTTGGACTCTCAGGCGGCTTTGATTCGCGTGTTCTTCTTGCGTTGCTCGCGTCAGCCTCGGACCGTCGCTTCGTTCTTCATTCCTTCGGCGGAACCGAGAATCCAGATGTGGCGATTCCCAAGCGCATTGCGTATGAACTCTCTTTACCTCACGACCAGTTCGATGAGCCGCTTCCTTCGGTAGATGAAACCATTTCGCTCGTCAAAGAGTATGTTGCGCATACAAATCTCATTACGCCGGCTTCGGCCGTACTCAAACTTCGCTACTACGAGAGAATGCATCAGCGCGGGTGCGTACTTATTGATGGCGGTTTCGGAGAAATCTCTCGAAGGCAGATGGGGAATAGTCTGCTGCGTAAGGGCGCGTCAGCTCTGCGCGAAGGAAATCCCGAAATTCTCTTCTCGCTGATGCGACAATTCCGGGCTGATATTTTTCGTCCCGAAATCGTCGTGGAGATGCGGCGCCAGGCGCTGCTCGAAATCGAATCGGTTTGGCGGGCGATGCCTTCGGCGAGTGACATTGGTGCAGAGAATGTTGTTGATCTATTTTCACTCCGGGCTCGCGTCGCGAATAACTCGCCCGCTCCGCAGGATTGGATTGATAGTCGCATCGTGAACTACATGCCGTATGTGCAGCCGTCGTTTTTGCGTGAGGTGTTTCATGTCCCCCTCCGCGAGCGTCGCAACGCTCGGATGTATCGGCGCGTCATTCAATCGCGATGTCCGATCTTGACGAGCGTTCCCCTCGAAAAAAGTGGCGCCACATATCCGTACTCGTTCGGAACGATTTCATCATGGATATGGCGAATGATGAAAACCAAACTCGGGCGGAAATACGACGAGCCGTATAATCATCAGCTTCTATTGCATATCAAGGAGTTTGTGTTGGATGTCGCGCACTCGTCAGAAATCCATGCCTTCGACGCCTACGACCGAGCGAAAGTTGTACACCTCGTGGATACGTTCTACTCCGGCAAGCGAGAATTGGCTTCCCAGGTTGATTGGTGGCTGACGTTTGAATTATGGCGGCAGAGCTTGAACATGAAATGATCTGTAGTGCCTTCACCCTCAAGGTTTCTCAAACACTACGCCTGAATTCTCAATGTAACTTCTCATCGTTGTTGCATTGCGCAATGCAATCGGGTTGGTTATGAGGTTGTTGTAATTCTTTCGTCTAAGCAGTATATTTTCCCATGCAATTATCCATCCATAGGGCTATAACTCTCGCTGCACTGTTCTTCGTGGCCTTCAGTCACGTTGATATGGTAGCGCTTGTTGAAATGGTTGCGGGTGAAGGCGTGACTCACAAGTGTGGGTGTGTTGGGACTGAGGCAAACGAATGCAAGTGTGCCTGCTGTACCCAAACAACCTCCTCAGGCGGCGAGTGCCAAATTACTGCACCGGGTTGTTCGCCGGAGGTCCCCGTTGGTTTTCCGACCGCTCTCAAACAGCTTGGCATTGTCGAGCAGTTCTCTTCTTCGGACGGATTTCTCAACGAACATCGGTTCGTATACCCTTTGCGGGCAAGAGCCTATGAATGCCCTCCGTTCGATATTTTCCATCCACCAAGAGCATAGACTTTTTCTCTTCTTACGTAAGTATCCATCAGCACCTCAGCAACGCTCGCTTTGAACTTTCTGAGCGAGGGCTGCATTTCTATTTTTTTCAAACATCCACTTTTCACATGGAGATTCATATGTTTTCGAAACTGAAGATCACTATCGGTATCGTTGCCTTGGGGGTTGTTTTGCAGTCCTGCAAAAAGGAGGACACCCCTATGACGCCCACGCCGGTTGACAATTCTAAGGTGATCGAGATGCGCTTCTATCCGAAATGGGGAACGGCTCCTCTTACGCTCAACACGCGCTATACGAATGCCGCCGGCGATACGGTTCAATTTTCGACAATCAAGTTCTATATTTCCGAAGCTGCACTGGTAGATTCAACAGGTAAGGAGTTCAAGTTGACCGATGGTGACGCTCACGCAAAAGCGTCTCACGGAAGTGGCCTTGCAATTTGGCTTGTTGATATGAGTGCGACGACAGTTGCCGCCAATGGCTATTACACGTTTCAAGCTAAAGGCGCTCCGGGAAAATATCGGGGCATAAAGTTCAGTGTCGGTGTGCCGTTCGATGAGAACCACAAAGATGCAGCAACGCAAGGCGAGCCGCTCGGTCCCAACTCGGGAATGTATTGGAGCTGGAACCCAGGGTATATCTTCCACAAAATCGAAGGGAGAGTTGACTCGGCGGGACAGCAAAAGGTGCTGAACTACCACCTGGGTGAAGACAATCGCAAAGCGACCATACGCCTAGCTTCCTTTACTGTGCCGGTGACGGAGTTTGTTGTTGGCGAGTCGAACAACGTGTTTAAGGTTGACGTTGATTATAGCAAGCTGTTCATTGCGGGCCTGAACAATCCTTCGCTGCCGATGAACGTGAAAATGAATGTGGCAGAACGTTCCCATCATGTCGGTCCGAAAAATTTGGCTGACAGAATTTTTGCAAACTCACAGGCGATGTTTGCGCGACAACCATAAGTTCCCCTGCAACGGGCGGTCTGCTTTTCGCACGAACGCCCGTTCTCACAAACTGGTTTTCAGATATGAAACTACTGATGTGCTGTATCGCGTTGCTCCTGCTGGCAGGATGCACGAAGGATGAAGGTCCGACCGAACCACAAGCAGAGCAGTATCGCTTCAATTTGCCTGCGGGCTTTCCCCCGGTAAACGTTCCGTCCGACAACCCCATGTCGAGCGCGAAAGTTCGTTTGGGCAGATTTCTCTTTTACGACAAGCGATTCTCGAAAGATGGCTCGGTCTCGTGCGGCTCATGTCATAAGCCCGACGGAGGGTTCTCTGATCGCGGTAATGCTACCAGCGCGGGGTTCAACGGGTTGCGCGGCGAGCGAAACGCGCCAAGCTTGACGAATGTCGCATTCTTGACGGCATTGCATTGGGAGGGGGGTATTCCATCGATCGAACGGCAAGTGCTCGCCCCGATTATCAATCCCGTCGAGATGAACATGAACACCGACTCGCTGGTGATTCGACTTTCTGCTGTTCCAACGTACACGACTCTGTTCAAGGACGCGTGGGGTGATGCACGCATTACCACCGAGCGGATCACTAAAGCCATTGCCGCGTTTGAACGAACCCTGATCAGCGGCAATGCACCGTATGACAGATTTGTTCGCGGCGACCGTTCAGCGATCAGCCCAGCGGCGCAACGCGGTGCGGATTTGTTCTTCGGTGAGCGGGGCGATTGCTTTCACTGCCACGGCAGTTTCAACTTCACCGATAACGGTTTCCATAACACAGGGCTCGATTCGATTACCATTGACCCAGGGCGATATCTTCTCACGAACATCGAAACGGACAAAGGCAAATTCAAAACACCCTCGCTCCGCAATGTTGCCGTCACGAATCCGTACATGCACGACGGACGTTTCAACTCGCTCGAGGAGGTTGTCCGCCACTACAATTCGGGCGGCAAGCCGCATCCGAATGTCGACGTTCTGATGCGCCCTCTCGGTTTGAGGGACGAAGAAATTACTGACATCGTCGAGTTTCTCCGCGCCCTCACCGACCAACAATTCCTCCACGATTCGACGTTTTCCAATCCGTGGCACCACTGACTATGATTGTTCCCCATTATGAAATCACTACTGCTTCTTGTAGCGGTCGCAGCGCTTCTTTCTCGAGGGGTGGCATGCGACTTTTGTAACAGCTTGAACGGCATCAATCCGTATTACAGCGGGAACGACAAAGTGATGATTCACTTCTTGTCGCAGCGCTCGGTCTCTTCGCTCGAAGGTCAACCGCATCATACCTCTTCTCTTGCAAAGGCATCTCATCCCAATGCACTCAACGGGATTCACCATGGGGGAGAGGAGGGAACGACGGAATCCCGAACCACGTTCGAGCTTGCCTATCAACATCATCTTTCCGACAATGTGATTGTTATGGCGATCATTCCGTTTTCACGAACCTCCGTCTCCTCATCGGCGAGTATGACATCGGAAGGATTTGGGGACGCTACCGTGCTTTCGCACTATCGCATTGCGCTTCACGATGACGATGAGCAACATCTCATGCTGTTAGTTGGCGGAGGAGTAAAAGTTCCAACAGGGAAAGCTGACCTCCAGTCCGCGAGCGGCAAGCGACTTGAATCAAACTTACAGCTTGGTACCGGCTCAACGGATGTTGTGCTCAATACAACACTCATTGTCCAATACGGGTTGTGGACTTTGGGATTCGATGCGTTTGGCAAAATTAACACAACGAACACATTCGGTGAGCGCATGGGTCACAGCCTGTCGCTTTCTCTGCTTGCGAGTCACGACCTCTATCGCAAGAATTCATCTTTATTTGCGCTCATCGGCACTGCGGGCTTCCGTACCGAACTTTCTGCACGTGACAGGAAGGGGGGCAGCGTTGTTCACGCATCGGGATTTGCAAACACCTACGGCAACCTCGGGACACAAGTCGTTTATGACTGGATTCGGCTTGACCTTTCATTGCTTCTTCCACTGATTCAAAACCGCAGCACAAAGATGCCAAATGAATCAACTCGCGTGTTAGGGGGAGTCCGATTCGAGTTTTGAAATCCGCAATGAGCATTGCATTCGTATACTCAGAGAACATTTCTCATGAACCCCCATTAAATGTAGGAAATCATCATGTTGAGGTTCCTCTGTTGTTTGCCGGTGCTTGTTACCATCGTCGCGCCGGCGCTGTTTGGTCAATCGGCGTCACTTGTTGGACGCCTGTTGGACAAAGAAACCGATTCGCCGATTGTGGGCGCGAACGTTACACTTCAGGGAACATCACGGGGTGTTTCCACGAATGATCAAGGGCGTTTCGTACTGCAGGTTGATCCGGGTACCCATACGCTCGTGGTTTCTGCTATTGGCTATGTGCTGCAAGTCCGCACGCTGACTGTTGCCGAACATGAAACACGCACCGTAGATTTCATCCTCCAGCCGAGTACGATTGATTTCGCTGAAGTAACTACGACCGGTGAACATAGTTTTTCTGCGGCGTCGTCTGAAGTACTGCGAGCAATTGATTTCCAATTACGTCCGAAGAATTCTGCGCAAGACCTGTTACGTGTTGTTCCGGGGCTTGTCATCGCTCAACACGCCGGCGGTGGAAAGGCGGAGCAGATTTACATACGCGGCTTCGACGCCGATCATGGAACCGACATCAATCTTTCGGTGGACGGCGTGCCCGTGAACATGGTGAGTCACGGGCACGGGCAAGGGTATGCTGATCTGCATTTTGTCATTCCGGAAGTCGTCGAGGGCATGGATGTCTATAAAGGTCCGTACTTTGCGCAGTTTGGCGATTTGGCGACCGCGGGTTCGGTGCGATTGCGAACGATTGATGTTTTAGACAAAAATACGGTAAGCGTTGAAGGCGGAAGATTCGGAACGTATCGCGCGTTGGGAATGGTGAGTTTGTTGAATGACCCGAGCTCGTCATCGTATATCGCGGGCGAGGCGTTTCACAGCGACGGTTACTTCGACAACAAGATTGATTTCAATCGCTACAACGTGTTTGGAAAATTTCATTCGCATGTCAGCGAGCAGGGGTCGCTCAGTATTTGGGCTTCGGGATTCAGCTCGAAGTGGAACGCAACGGGACAGATTCCGACTCGCGCGGTTGACGAGGGAATCGTCAGCCGCTTCGGCTCTATTGACCCGACGGAAGGGGGAAAGACGCAACGCTTCAACGCAAACGCAAGGTGGCTGAATACACGTTCCGATAACTCGACGTTGATGACCCAAGCGTACCTTTCGCACTACAACTTTCAATTGTTTTCCAATTTTACATTTTTCGCAAATGATCCCATTAACGGCGACGGTATCGAACAGGTTGATTCGCGCATCATTTATGGTGCACGAGCAGAATATACAAAAGAACATACCCTGGGTGCCGTGCAGGCAATCGGCATGCTTGGTGCCAGTTTTCGCGCCGACGATATTGACGTTCAACTCTACCATCAAACCCGACGACAGCGCATTGGTACAACGGCCGACGCGTTCATCAAGCAAAAGAATCTCTCCTTCTACGGTCAGGAGGAGTGGCGTTTCAGCAAGGTCGTGAAATTCCAAATCGGTTTGCGGGGTGATGTGCTGTTCTATGATGTCGCGGACCGAATCCCGGAATCAACCAATCATGTGTCTGTTTCTGGTTCAGTAACCAAAGCTGTCATGACGCCGAAAATGAATTTGGTTGTTTCGCCAACAAGTACCCTCGATTTGTTTCTGAATGTTGGCGGCGGGTTTCATTCCAACGACGCTCGGGCAGTCGCATCCAATAAGACCGAGCGAACGTTGCCGCGGGCGTGGGGATATGAAGTTGGCGTGCGCGTGAAGCCGTTGGAGCGCTTCACTTTCTCGCTTGCCGCGTGGGGATTGGATTTGCAGAACGAACTCGTTTACATCGGCGACGAGGGGACGACGGAAGTGAACGGACCAACGCGTCGCATTGGACTTGACGTTGAGGCGCGTGCGCAAGTTCTCGATTGGCTTTACGCTGATGTTGATATGACATTCTCGCGAGGGCGTTTTCGAGAATTGCCTCATGGCGAAAACTTCATTCCGCTTGCACCGACGTTGACCGCGAATGCTGGATTCACCGCGCGGCATGAATCGGGTATCGAGGGAAGCCTTCGGTTGCGTCATGTGAGCAGTCGCCCTGCGAACGAAACGAATTCTGTTGTCGCGTTGGGCTATACGATTTTTGATGCGGCTGTTGCGTATTCGTTCCTCAATTATCGTTTGCAACTCGGCGCGGAAAATTTGTTCAACACGAAATGGAATGAGGCGCAGTTCGATACGGAGTCGCGTTTGCAGAACGAAGCCGCGCCGATTTCTGAATTGCATTTCACGCCAGGCACGCCGCTGAATGTGAAGATGAGGGTGGAGTATCGGTTCTGATTGTCCATCAAGAAGCTACGCATCGTCACGTTCACGTGGAGGCATTGCCCACTTCGACAGCTAGAGCGATTCTCTAGCATCGCTCAGGTCGCGGGGGTACGAAACGACACTGGAGTGTCGCTCTGCTCTACATGATTCTCACACCGGCTCTGGAAATCGTGGGCTGAGACCTCTTGCATTTCACGCTTTGATTGTTCAATTTCATTCCAGCTTCTCGGAATTGGTCCTTCCGTGTTACGTCGGCTGTAAATTGTCTGCATAGTCCGGATCCTTCCATCGCTTCACTTGCTGCGGACTTTTTTTCAACAAACAAAGGGAGCATTCGATGCCTACCAACTTCTCTCGGCGAAGTGCGATTGCACTGTTCACATTCGCCATTGCTGTGTGCTGGGGATTCGCTGTGTTCAATCACACGCAGGGGCAAACGCAACAGCCCGATGTCGGGTTGGGCAAAGCAATTTACATTGCGAAATGCGCTGCGTGTCATGGTGAAGACGGAAGGGGTGAAGGTGTTCAAGCCGCGCTGTTGTATCCGAAGCCGCGCAACTTCGTTGACGGTGTGTACAAGTTCCGCTCGACGGAATCGGGCAGTATTCCCACGGATGCGGATTTCGAGAAGGTCATTTCCGAGGGCTTGAACGGCACGTCAATGATCGGGTGGAAAAAATGGATTTCCGGCGATTCATTGAAAGCGGTGATCGCGTACATCAAATCGTTCTCTCCAAAGTTTTCCAGCGAACAACCGAAGGACGTACGAATCTCTGCTGGCTTGATGGCAGTGAACGCGAATCTTGCGAAAGGAAAACTCGCGTACGGCAAACTACAGTGCGCGGCGTGTCATGGCGACGATGGAAAAGGCACGGGCGCGACGGAAACAGAATTTCAAGATACGTGGGGGAACCCCATTCGTGTGACGAACTTGACGGAGCCATGGAGTTTTCGCGGCGGGGCGAGCGCCCAAGAGGTGTTTTTACGGCTCAGAACGGGCATTGACGGAACGCCAATGCCGTCGTACGTCGGCTCGGCAAGCGATGAGGAGATGTGGCATCTTGCAAATTACGTGCTCTCGCTCCGACGCAAGCCGACGTGGGAAATGTCTGCCGATGAGTTGAAGCGGCACTACGCACAGCTCGATGCTGAAAACAAGAAGAATCAGATCAGGCGCGGCGAGTATTTGGTCAAGACGATGGGCTGCGGAGATTGTCATACACCGATTGAGGCAAACGGTAAACATGTTCGCGAGCTGCTTTTTGCCGGCGGTGCCAAATGGTCGCTTGAGCCGTTCTTAGCAGAGGTCGTCACGCCGAATCTCACGTCGGACAAAGAAACGGGTTTGGGAAACTGGACTGACGAGAAAATCAAGCTCGCACTCACAAAAGGAATTCGCAGAGACGGCAGCCGTATGCTGCCCTTCCCAATGCCATGGACTGCGTACGCATCGCTGAAGGAAGACGACCTCAACGCGATGATCGCGTACCTTCGCACGATTCCACCGGTGTACAACAAAATCCCTACGCCGGAAAAACCAGGGTTCTTTTCGTACATGATCGGGAAATTCAAGATGCTGATCCTGAAACACGACCAGCCGGGATATATCTATCCGGGGAATGCGGGCGAGCTCAAACAAGTTCCAGTTACAGCACATACGGAGACACGACCATGAAAAAGATTCTGAAATGGATTGCGATTGTCGTCGGCGTTGCTGCCGTTCTCGGCTTCGGCGCATTCTTGTATTTCATTCCACCGCTCGATGCGATTCCGAGCGAGGAGTTCAGCAGCGCGGAAGCTACGGCAGCGCCAACGGTCGAACACATCAGCGATCCTGCGCAGCGCATGATGGCGGAGCGTGGACGCTACATCGTTGTTACCACAGGATGCACTGGTTGCCACACGCCAGGCGGCGATGCGGGACCGAATTGGGCAAAATATCTTGCAGGTGGTACGAAACTCAGCGCGACGGGCTACGGCACAGTGCACTCGCGCAATCTCACGTCGGATGAAGAAACGGGGATTGCTCGTCGCACGGATGAAGATGTAAAGCGCGCGATGCGCGGCGGAGTGCTTCCCGATGGACGAATGATTCACGGACGTGCAATGCCGTGGACGCAATTTACAAACTGGACCGAAGAAGACATGCGCGCCGTGCTCGTCTATCTGCGCAGCTTGAAACCAATCAAGAATCATATTCCCGATGTTTCAACCACGGAGAGCATTGGCGATAAGGATGCAGCGGAATCGTTTTATGCGGGAGACTACTCTGTGAAGTAAAGAAAAAGTCCGAGAGATTTAGTATCTTGCGAAGGCATCTGCTGGGGGCGGATGCCTTCTGTCTGTAGAAGGAACTGCTTATTTCCCCTACCATGCTCTCCAAAATCGTCACCTGCGCGACGTATGGCGTTACTGCGTATCTCGTCGAGGTTGAGACGCACATCGAAAAAATGGTTCCGGGCTTTGTGATTGTCGGCTTGCCCGATGGCGCAGTGCGAGAAAGCCGCGAACGCATTACCGCATCAATCAGGAATTCCAACCTTCATTTCCCGAAGACGAAAATCACCGTCAACCTCGCGCCGGCGGACATCAAAAAAGAAGGCTCATCATTCGATTTGCCGATGGCGATTGGCATACTCGCTTCATCGGGACAGGCTGAGCCGACAGTCTTGGAGCAATTTGCCATTGTCGGCGAGCTTGCGTTAGACGGAACGCTGCGCCCGGTTCATGGTGCGCTGCCGATGGCGCTTGAAGTGCGAAAACGAAAACTGCGGGGCATGATTCTTCCGAAGGAGAACGGCAAGGAAGCCGCGATGGTGGATGGCATTCAAGTCTATCCGATGTCGTCGTTGAAAGAGACGGTGGAGTTCTTGAACGCCGATCATGAGAGTCTTTCGCCGCTGCAGGTTGATGTCAAAGAACTTTTCTCGCACGATCAGAAATACATGTCGGACTTTGCCGATGTGAAGGGGCAGGAGAATGTCAAGCGCGCGCTCGAAGTCGCTGCCGCAGGAGGGCATAACATCATCATGATCGGCCCGCCAGGTTCGGGCAAGACGATGCTTGCGAAGCGCCTGCCAAGCATTCTGCCGCCGTTGTCATTTGAGGAAGCATTGGAAACGACGAAGATCCATTCCGTCGCAGGAATGCTGCCTGCCGATACTGCGCTTGTGGCAACGCGTCCGTTTCGTTCACCGCATCATACAATTTCCGATGCGGCGCTGGTCGGCGGCGGAACGATTCCTCGCCCCGGCGAAATCTCGTTGTCGCATCACGGCGTTCTGTTTCTCGATGAGCTGCCTGAGTTTGCGCGTAATGTTCTCGAAGTAATGCGCCAGCCACTTGAAGACGGTCGAGTGACGATTAGCCGTTCGAAACTCTCGGTGGACTTTCCTGCGAACTTCATGCTTGTCTGCGCGATGAATCCCTGCCCCTGCGGCTATTACACCGATCCGAATAGAGAATGCACCTGTAATCAACTCATGATTCAGAAGTACATGGCAAAAATCTCCGGACCGCTGTTGGATAGAATTGATCTGCACATCGAAGTTCCTGCCGTCAAATACAAGGAATTGTCCAGCAGGGAAAGTGGAGAGAAGTCGGAGCAGATTCGCGAGCGAGTGATTGCATCGCGGGAAATTCAGAGGAAGCGGTTTGTCGGTCGCAAGGGCTTGTTCGCGAACGCCGACATGCAATCGAAAGAGATTCGGGAGTTCTGCAAGATAGATGAGCAGGGGGAAGAGCTTCTGAAGAACGCCATCACGAAGTTGGGACTCTCTGCCCGAGCATACGATAGGATTTTGAAAGTTGGGAGGAC
>CAYUFU010000006.1:46695-62727 GCA_964444145.1 uncultured Chitinophagales bacterium | reverse complement strand
AGGGTTCAAGAACGATCGTTGTTCGTGCTTGTGTTTGTTTCGTTTTGAGTCGCTACTGTTTTTCATTGACCACAAATGGGTCGTGCATACGTGTTGGGTCTTATGGAAGTCGGCTGATGCGTATCATCAGCTCTTGAGAAATCTACCACGATGTCCCGCTCCGAAAAAACGTTACGTAAATGATTGCCGCCAGCGTAAGAATGAAAACAAGTATTGCCGTGCGATGTTGCTTGGTCACGAGGAAGTCCTTGTTCAAGCGCTCAGAGTTGCGAAAGTTCCTTCTTGAGATGATCAATCACTGCCACCGGCATCGGATCAGCCTCATGGAGAACGGCAAGATAAAAACTCACCCAGTCGCCGAAATGGATGAGCGAGAACATCCGCGCAAGCGGCGACTTGCCTTCGGTCCACACTTCCGTAATGCGCTGCGTGTATTCGCTGATGATCTGTTTCGTGATGTCGAGCCGATGCTGGACGCGTTTGTGATCGTCCTTATCACGAAGGAATACCACGTGCATCTCTTTCATTTGTTCGCGGAGCGATTTCCATCCGACTAATTCGTTGTGATTCATCTCCGGCAGTACGTGCCCCCACATCAAGGATTTTCCGTTCTCTGCGATTTGTCCGCGCCAGCGCGTATTGACGGCATCCAACCGCTCGGTCGCAGAATACACGACGCCGATTCGCCCTTGCAATTGCTGCGCAAGCAGCAGTGCTTGATTTGTTGCAAGCGTTGGATCGCTGTATTCACTCGCTTTCGATTCCAACATCGTCAATGTCTCACGGATTTCCTTGTTTTTGTTCTTGATGAGTTTCAGCTTCGCAAGTGCGATGAGAAGGGGAAAGAAGGAGTATCCTAATGCAGCGCGCGGCGACGGTCCGCCCGGCACCATGATGCACGGCTGCTTCTTCTGCTGAGCGAGTATCGCGATGGAGCCGCCCGATGTGATGGCAAGAATTTTCGCTCTGCGCTTGATTGCCTCCCTGTGGCAGGCGTGCGTCTCTTCCGTATTACCCGAATAGCTTGAGATGATGACCAGCGATTTGGGTCCAACAAATCTCGGCAGGGAGTAACTACGATTGACGATAAAGGGGACGCGAAGTTCATCGGCGAGATAGCTGCGCAGCAAATCACCGCTGATTGCCGAGCCCCCCATTCCGCACATGACGATGTGCTCGATGCTGCGCGTGTTGATCCTCACGGTTGCACTGTGGCCGATGGCGATCGCCTCTCTCACTTGTTGCGGAAATGTCTTGATGAGATTGTACATGCCGCTTGGATCGGCTGCGCGAATGTGTTCAATAGTCATGGCTTCTGGTTGTCAGGTTATTTGCTTTGTGTATCGAGTGTCTCGAACGGAAGTTCGGGCAGCTTTTCCTGCAGCGCCGCCGTTAAGTACTCTTTGATTTCGGTCTCCGTTGGCAGGGAAAGAACTTTGTCCGCGATCTTCCTTGCGTCTTTTGCTTTTATGGAGCGAATGATTTTTTTGATCTCGGGTAGAATGCCCGGACCGACGCTGAACTCGTCCAGCCCAAGGCCGACAAGTAGCATTGTCGCGAGCGGATTGCCGGCCATCTCGCCACACATCCCGACCCAAACTCCTTGCTTGTGTCCCGCTTCGATGATTTGCTTCAGCGTACGAATCACAGCGGGGTTGAACTCTTGATACATTGGAGCGACAAGACTGTTGCCGCGATCGACGGCGAGAATGTACTGAATCAAGTCGTTGGTGCCGATACTGAGAAAATCCACCTCTTTAGCGATTTCCTCTGCAAGAATCGCAGCCGACGGTACTTCGATCATCACGCCCAATTGGACTTTAGGGTCGAACGGCACGCCGCGCAATTTCAAGTCGTCCTTTGCCCGTTTCACGTATTCTTTTGCTTTGCGCACCTCGCCAATTTTTGTCACCATCGGAAAGAGAATGCGGACATTTTTTCTCGCGCTTGCGCGCAGCATCGCTCGGAGATGGTCCATGAACATTTCGGGACGATCGAGGCACACGCGAATGCCGCGCCACCCAAGAAAAGGATTGTCCTCCTTCAGCGGCACCGGTGAGAGCTTGTCGCCGCCGATATCGAACGTCCGAAAAATAACGGGATGAGGAAACAGAGCTTCGGCAACTTTCGTGTATTCCTCTGCCTGTTCGTCCTCGGTTGGAAACGTTGCGCGTCCGATCAGTTGCGCTTCCGTCCGATACAAGCCAATCCCTTGCGATCCTTGTTTGATTGCGAAGTCAATTTCGTCTTGAAATTCCAAATTCGCCGACAATTCATACCGTTTATGGTCGAGCGTTTCGGCGGGAAGTTTTGCGATGTCTTCCAGTTGTTTTTCGAATTCCTTCAGCCGTGCTTCCTTGCGTTGCAAGCTCTCGATCGTCTCCTCCGTCGGATGAATGGCGATGGTGCCTGCGTAGCCGTCCACTGCGAGCATATCGCCTGACTTGATGAACCTCGTCGCCGTTCGCAAGCCGAGCACGGCGGGAATCTTCAACGAGCGCGAGAGCAGCGCTGCGTGCGACGTGAACCCGCCAAGATCCGTGACATACGCGAGCACCTGGTTGCGGCTGAAGATTATCGTGTCCGCCGGCGTGAGCGATTCGGAGACGATGACGTGTTCGCCTTCGAGACGCGAAAAGAGTTTCTGGTCCTGGATGTTGCGGATGATGCGATTCATGATGTCGTCAATGTCGTGTCCGCGTTCCTGTACGTACTCATCTTCCGACGCCATCATCATCCTGCGATACTTGCTCATCTCGTCGAAGACGATGAACTCGGTGTTCTTCAATTCGTCGCGGACGCGTCGCTTGATGGTATCGAACAGCACGGCATCGTGCAGCATGAGGATTTGTGCCTCGAAAATCTTCGCGCTCTGTGTTCCGACTTTTGCCTCGGCGAAGGAGAGTATTTTTTGCAACTCTTTTTCCGATCGAACGATGGAGGCTTCCAACCTCGCCAACTCGCACGCGACGTCTTCGGCATGAATTGCCCGCTGCTGTACCTTGGGGACGTGTTTGCTGTAGAGATAGGCAGTGCCGATCGCGATGCCGGGCGCCGCGCCGATACCCTTGAGCACTATTTCGTTCGACTCATCCATGATCTCTGTTACATCGGCTCATTGAAACCCCGTTCAAACAAATCCACGACGGCGTCTTTCGCCTCGTGCTCATCCGGCCCTTCGAAGCGAAGCAGCAACTCCGATCCCTGCTCTGCCGCGAGCGTCATCACGCCAATGATGCTCTTCCCGTTGATTTCCATTCCATCCTTAAGCACAAAAAAGTCAGCCTTGAACTTTGCTGCCGTCTTCACGAGCAACGCCGCAGGTCTCGTATGCATTCCTTGGCGGTTGCGCACTTTCACGGTCACTTCGATCATGAGCTTCTCCGCAGGAGCATGCCCGAAAGCCACAGCAATGCGTCACGTGCGCGGCTTGTCGGCAGATGGGAGAGCGCCTCGTTTGCGCGTTGCGTGTCGCTCGCAATTCGTTTCGCCGCTTTGTGCAAGGCTCTGGTCTTCTTGTAAATCGCGGTGACGCGACGAACTTCCTCCTCCCGCTCCCGCTGCGAGCGCAGGGGCGGCTCGTCGTGCCGACGCATCACGCGCAGCAACGTTCGTCGGTCGTTTCCGCTTGCCTGTTCGAGTGCGGTGAGAAGAAGAAATGTTTTTTTCCCTTCGATGATATCTCCGCCGATGGCCTTCCCGAATTCTTTCTCTTCTGCAACAACATCGAGCAGATCATCCTGCAGTTGAAACGCCCTGCCGAGACAGTGTCCGAATCGTCGGAGCGCCGTCTGGTGCGGTTTCGTCGCGCCGCCTGCAAGCGCGCCGAGTTCCAGCGCAGTCGAAATGAGCCTGCCGGTTTTTTTTTCAATCATCGTAAAGTAGTCGCGCAGCGAGATGGAGGGTTTCTTCTCGAATTCCAAATCGAGTGCTTGACCCTCACATACCGTCAGAAAGCCTTCGGTAAACACATCGAGCATCTGTCGCAACTGTGGTGATTTCGACTGCAGTAGTTGCGCGTACGCGAACCCAAGGAGCAAATCGCCCGAGAGGATTGCCGTATTCACATCCCACCGCGTTTGGACGGTCTGTTTTCCGCGTCGCGACGTCGCGTTATCCATCACGTCGTCGTGCACGAGCGTGAAGTTGTGGACCAGCTCGATCGCCGCCGCCGCATCGAGCGCATCGCGAACCCTGCCGCCGACTGCCTCGCAAGCGAGAACCGTGAGCACTGCGCGAATGCGCTTGCCCCCCGCACGCAGAACGTACCGACATGCTTCGTACACTTCCTTTGGGCTTGCATCGTTTGCGAGTGATTGAAGGCGCGTATCAATCGAGCGCCGCAAGGCATGATAGCGTTGTTCGTGGATGTTCATTACGACGCAGCCGTCGCGACAGAGACACGTTCGGCATGCTGCAGCTCCCGAATCACCGCGCTGCCCGTGAGGAACATGATTCCACGCAGCTCATCAATCCACTGCGTGATAAGCGCTTGCAGACCCTTTCTGCCGCTCGCTTGAAGCACGCTCAGCAACGGACGAGCTGACGCGGCAAGATCGGCACCCAATGCGAGACATTTCGCAACGTCGAAGCCGGAGGCAATTCCGCCGGAGGCGATCAGGGTGAACGACGTTGAAGATTTCAAGCGCGCGACATCTTGAATTGCTTGGGCTGTAGGAATTCCCCAATCCCAGAACTTCTGTGCAAAGGCTTTTTCTTTTCGTCGCAGCGTCTCAACTCCCGCCCAGCTTGTCCCGCCGGCTCCTGCGACATCAATGATCGTCACGCCAACGTTTAACAGCCGTTGAGCGACACTTGCCGAAATTCCCGCGCCGATTTCTTTCACAATGATCGGGACAGGAAGTTGCTTAACGAGCAGCTCAATCCCTTTGAGCACGCCGCGAAAATTCGTATTCCCCTCGGGCTGCAAGAACTCTTGCAGCGGGTTCAAATGCACTGCGAACGCATCAGCGCGCACGAGTTCTACCAAGCGTTTCGCCGCATCCGCATTCGTCATCGTCGCAACTTCTGCTGCGCCGATGTTCCCCACAATCGGAATGGAGGAGGCCACCTCGCGCACCACGCTGAACGTACGATGATACTGCATGTCCTCTAGGGCTTGCCGCTGACTTCCCACGCCCATCGCAATGGTCATCGCTTCGCACACTTCCGCGAGCATGCGGTTGATAGTCAACGCGTCCTTGTAGCCGCCAGTCATGCACGAGATCATCAGCGGCGCCGCCAGCCTTTTTCCAACAAAGGTGGTTGCCGTCGAAACTTCCGAGAAGTTTATTTCAGGTAGAGCGTTGTGGACAAATTCAATTCGCTCCAACCCCGTGCTCTTGAAACGAAACCCGACGTTCTTAGTGAGTGTGAGTGCGACGTGCTGCTGCTTGCGTGAGGGAGTTGAACGTTTCGGCATCTATTCTTGTCATCGGGACCAATGGTGACTTGCTGTCGGCAAGATAACGAAATGCGCGAGGAGAATCAATTCGCTCAACCTGGTACCTGTTTTCGCCCGGCGCAAAGTTGCCTCGCTGGTTTGACTGAACCAGCGACGGTATGCAAGATCAGTCAATTCGTCCTCCCCTTGTTCATGCGTCGCTCCAGCGGAGTTTTTTTGACATCCTTTTGAAAGCATGCAGCACCGTCGGTGCGATCCGTCTGCAGTCACTCAAACGAAAGGCAAATGCAAATCGGCTCATGACGTCACTTCAGTCACTCCTCCAAAAAGAATTCCGCCCTCATCAACGGAAGAAACCTTCGTACCTTTGACCTTGCTCACGCGATTTCGTTGCTTCTCTAACTATTGTTGCGTACTTTTGTAAACAATTTTGCGCCCTTTTTGCGCGGGCTAACACACTATCCTCGAAAGCAACGATGCGAGCAATCATCCCGGTAGCAGGAGTCGGCAGCAGGCTGCGACCGCATACCTATGCGATCCCAAAAGTTCTCCTCAACGTCGCGGGCAAACCGATTCTCTACCATATCCTCGATGAGATCTATCGCAAGGGGATCAACGAGGCGACGATTATCATCGGCCATATGGGCGAGATGATTCGCGACCATCTCACCAAGCATTATCCTGATTTCAAATTCGATTTCATTGACCAGGAAGAGCGCCATGGGTTGGGTCATGCCATTTATCTCGCGAGACACACCATTCACAGTGATCCGACTCTCATTATTTTAGGCGATACTGTCTTTGATGTTGATCTAGAACCCGTTCTAAAATCTCCAAATTCATCGCTTGGAGTGAAGGCAGTGGAGAATCCGCGCCGCTTTGGCGTTGCTGAACTGACCAACGGGCACATTTCACGTCTTATCGAAAAACCTGAACATCCGACCACGAATCTCGCAATCGTCGGGCTGTATTTTATCAAGAATCCGAAGCTGCTTGTTGAGTGTTTGAACACCCTGGTGGAAAAGAACATTCGGACCAAGGGTGAATACCAGCTCACCGATGCATTGCAAATGATGATTGATCGTGGCGAAAAGATGACGACATTTCACGTCGAAGGCTGGTACGATTGCGGCAAGCCCGAAACACTTCTCTCGACGAATCGTGCGTTGCTCGAGAAGAAATCCACCTCGCGCACGATGCCGGGTGTAGTGGTAAACGAGCCTGTGTACATCGCACCTTCCGCGAAACTGACGAATTGCATCATCGGGCCATTCACGACCATTGGCGACAACGCCGTCATCGGCGAGTCAATCATTCGCAATTCCATCATTAGCGAAGACGCGCAAGTACACAAGGCATTGCTGGACAATTCGATCGTTGGCAATGGCGCGATCGTGAGGGGAAATTACAAGCGCATTAATGTCGGGGGCTCTTCAGAAATAGATTTTTACTGATTCATGCCACCCAATCGTCAAATGTATAGGTATCTCAACAGCAAAGGAACACCATGAAGTATTTGTTCACGTCCGAGTCCGTCAGCGAAGGACATCCGGACAAAGTAGCAGATCAAATCTCGGACGCGATCCTCGATGAAATGCTAAGGCAGGATGCGAACTCGCGCGTCGCCTGCGAAACGCTCGTAACCACGGGACAGGTCGTCGTTGCGGGCGAAGTGACCACCAACGCGTGGGTCAATATTCCCGATACCGTTCGGCAAGTCATTCGCGACATCGGTTATACGAAAGCGGATTACATGTTCGAGGCGAACTCCTGCGGCATCCTCACTGCCCTACACTCGCAGTCTCCGGATATCGCGCGCGGCGTAAATTCCAGCAAAAAGAAAAAGCAAGGCGCCGGTGATCAGGGGATGATGTTCGGCTTCGCGACAAACGAGACGGAGGAGATGATGCCGATGGCGATTCAGTACGCGCACAAGCTCGTCAAACGTCTCGCCGACATTCGGAAGAACTCACCGAAACTCATGCCCTATCTTCGTCCCGACGCGAAATCGCAAGTGACGATCGAGTACGCGGGGCGAAAACCCGTGCGCGTTCACACCGTCGTCATCTCAACGCAGCATGACGCGAACGTCTCGCAAAAGAGAATCAAAGATGATGTGATCGCTCACGTTATTCATCACGTCATACCGAAATCGCTCCGCGATGATAAGCTCATCGTTCATGTCAATCCGACGGGCAAGTTCGAAATCGGCGGACCTCATGGCGATAGCGGCTTGACGGGAAGGAAAATCATCGTTGATACATACGGCGGGCGTGCACCGCATGGGGGAGGCGCCTTCTCCGGCAAAGACCCGTCGAAGGTTGATCGCAGCGCCGCGTACGCAGCACGCCACATCGCGAAAAACCTCGTCGGCGCCGGACTTGCCGATGAATGCATGATTCAGGTCGCGTATGCGATCGGCGTTGCCGAGCCGGTCTCAATTCATGTTGACACGCACGGTACGGGCCGCATCCCGGACGTCGAGCTTGAGCGCATTATCAAGAAGGAAGTGGATATGACTCCTGCGGGATTGATTGCGCGCTTGAAACTGAAGCGTCCCATTTATCAAAAAACTGCCGCGTACGGACACTTCGGTCGCAACGATGATGATTTCACGTGGGAGAAATTGGATTTGATCAATACACTACGACGGGCAATCAGATAGAATCCTCAAGTAACATTCCAGTTCACAAAAAATTCTAAGAAGGAACAAATGGATCACAAAGAAGGGCATTACAGAGTACGCAATCTGAAGAAGGCGGAGGAAGGCAACAAGCTCATCGAGTGGGCGGAGTCGCGGATGCCGGTATTGATGGCGCTGCGCGAAAAGTACAGAAAAACAAAACCGCTCAAGGGCTATCGCATCGCAGGATGTTTGCATGTGACGAAGGAAACCGCGGTGCTTGTCCGAACGCTCGTCGCCGCCGGTGCGAAAGTAAGTTGGAGCGGGTGTAATCCGCTTTCAACAAACGATGCGGTCGCCGCTGCGCTCGCAGCGCAGGGCATCAGCATCTTCGCCTGGCATGGAATGAACGTCAAAGAATTCTACTGGTGCATCGAAGAAACCCTGAAGATGAAGCCTAACCTGACGCTCGACGACGGCGCTGATCTGATTTTCACGATTCACAAGAACCATCCGGAGTTCGCGGAGAAATACGTCATCGGCGGAACGGAGGAGACGACGACCGGCGTGCATCGTCTGCGCGCAATGGCGGCAGACGGCGCGTTGAAGTATCCGGTTATCGCCGTGAACGACGCTGAGACCAAGTGGGATTTCGATAACGTCTATGGCACCGGACAGTCAACCCTCGACGGCGTGCTGCGCGCAACGAGCGTCCTGCTGGCGGGGAAGAACGTTGTCGTTGCCGGCTACGGACATTGCGGCAAAGGCGTTGCAAGGCGCGCACAAGGACTCGGGGCGAACGTGATTGCAACGGAAGTGAAACCGACTGCCGCGCTCAAAGCGACGCTCGACGGCGTGCGCGTGATGAAGATGGATGATGCAGCGAAGATCGGCGACATTTTCATTACTGCCACCGGTGTTAAAGACATTATCGTGAAGCGGCACTTCGAGAAGATGAAAGATGGCGCGATCGTCTGCAACACCGGGCACTATGATTGCGAAATCAATCTCGAAGACCTGGCGAAGTTGATGAAATCGAAGCGCACGATTCGCGACGACAACGAGGAGTACGTTTTGAAAAACGGCAAGCGCATCTACGTCCTCGCCAAAGGGCGGCTTGTGAACCTCGCTGCTGCGGAGGGACATCCATCCGAAGTCATGGACATGTCGTTTGCAAACCAGTTCCTCTCGCAGGTCCGGCTCGCCGTTGCACACAAGAAGGGACACAGATTGGAGAACGGCGTGCACGAGATTCCTGTCGAACAGGATCAGGAAATTGCCGGCGTGAAGTTGAAAACCATGGGCTACTCGATTGACAAGCTGACTCCGGAGCAAATCAAGTACAACGAGGATTATAGCGCGGGAACGTAGCGGCAAGGCGCACGAACGGTGGAGATGGATTCGGATCATTCCTTTTCAGGATTGAAGACGGAGAATATGATGCTTCGAATGTCGTTTTGGCGGACGTGTCAAAACTCGATGAGTCGCTCGGTCACGACTTTGCGGTGATGGAAGGAGGGAGCGATTCGGGGACGCGAACTACGGATGGACTTCGATTGAGTCCTGTGAATTAGTAGGAGTCCGTTTCGGGATTGAATGTCTGGGTAAACTTCCCCGCAATATGAAGAAGGATTTTGTCGGAAGTGATGAAACGGTCAATGCCCAAGATCGTATCGGCTACCCGAGCCGAGGCAAGTTGAATCGCATCCAATGCTCGCAGCCCAACATCGGGCGTCTCCGAATGCAAAAACTCAATGGCAAGTTCTTTGACACGTTCACGCAATTCAACAATGTAAAATCTACGAATATCACTATCGCAGAGAGACAATGCTTCGTTCGCTTTGTCGAGGTGCATCTCTCTCATTCGCACTTTCTTCAATAAAGCAGAATGGAGCTCAACTATTGCAATATCCGATACGACAATCGTAAGTTCGCCTCTGCGTGCGCGAAGGAAGTTCGCAAGAGTATGAGAGCCAGTCTCGACATGATACAACTTGACAAGAGCGCTCGTATCAAAGAACACGTTCAACGGCTTCCCCGCTCTTCGAGGATCACGTCAGAGAGATTACCCTTTATTCCTGAAGTCAGCTTCTGAATTTCTTGCAGACGTTCCTCGTCCCACACGTATTTCGGAATGACGACAACGCGAACATCAGCACCGTCGGCAAACGGGAGGTTGCTTAACTCAAGCCGCCCTTTACTGACTTTTGCATCATAGACATTATTTCCCATTTCTCTTTCCTTTCTCGATTCGGAGATAATCGCTGATAACATCAATAAGGTTTCCTTTGATGTGCGCCGTCGGTTTTCGGATTTCTTCCAACCCATCCAACAAATCTTCCCGTCTTTGGAGTAATGACAATCTTAACGGCGCGTCCGTCCGCATACGGGAAATCCATAATCTCAACAGGCCGATTCGTCACCTCAGCCTCAAAAACTTACTCTGACCTCGTTTGTTCCCTCCAGTAGTTCAGATCATTATTTTCTGAGATTGATTTCTGAAATAAATCTATTGACAATTCCAGCGAGACGCAACGTGGTTGCCCTGTGTCGCTGCTTCGTGCTCGTCTTCTTTGCCGTTTTCGCTCGCGTCGTTTTTTGGGGGGATGTTGCGTGAGCCGAATCGTGATCTATCAGGTAAAGAATGACCGTATGCAAATCTCAGACAATTCAAAAAAAAGAGGCGACCCGTTTGTGGCGGGTCGCCTCTGTAAATAATCCGGTCGCTCAAGCCAACTGAGCTGAACTTCGAACTTAAACTAGAACCCGTAGGTAACCGACAAGTTGAAGATGCGACCCAACTGGCTGAAATGATAGCCGTCGTAGGTCATGATATCGTAGCGACCGTTGAAGGTAATGAGATTCGTTTGCGTTTTCCGATATGCCGGGTCATTGAGCAGAGTGGCACCCGTCGGAGAAATCGCAACGAATTTCCATTTTGGCAACACATCGAAGATGTTGTTGACATTCGCAGTGATGCTGACGTTAGAAAACAGATTATAGACAATAGCCAAGTCAGTAACTATCTTCGGGTCGAAAACAGTTTTTATGTTCGCGATATCCATACCGGCTTGGCTAAATTCCGTTTTTCCAAAGTATGTATTGTTGAGCTGGATGGTCAACTTCTCCATCTCATAGGACCCACCCAAAACAAATTTTGCTTTCGGTCTTGAGGTGAAGAACAAGGCTTCCTGTGTCGCATCAATGACGTCATTGCCTCTGATTTTCGGGATTGCACCCTTTCTCTTGTTCTGAAGGTTCACATTGCCCGCTAAACCAATTCCGAGCGTACCCGAGCCGAGGCTGATGTTCCGATAATCAACAACCATATCGAGGCCGCTCGTCTTGGTTGAAATAGAGTTCACGAAGAACTCTCCGCCGCCGGCTCGGTTGCTGATAACGATACGGTCATCAAGAGAAATATCATAGAAGTCGAATGTGAGGTTAATGTCTTCATTCAACTTTGCGCCGACACCTAAGGTGAAATTCCTCGACTCCTCCGGTGTTAACGGCTTAACTCCAAGCTGTCTCGCTTCAGGAGACACATTGTTGTACAACCCAACCTCTTGAACCCCCTGACCTGCGACAAAGCTGTATTGCACGCGTTGTGTATAAATCTGATGCAAGGTTGGTGCCTTGAAGCCCGTCGAATAGGATCCCCGCAAGGTTATCTTATCGTCGTATGTCTTGAAACGCGAACTGAACTTGTACACAAACGCATTGCCGAAATCGCTATAGTATTCGTTTCGTATCGTTGCAGAAAGCAAGAACTCTTTTGTCGCATCGAAATCCACATTCAGATAGCCGCCGAAATTGTAGCGATTGAACATGCCGGAGTTCTCCGGTCTGTTGCCGGCATAGGAATCCGCCCCGATACCATCCCACGATGCTTGGTCACCAGAAAAGACTTCGAAGGTCTCGCTTCTGAACTCAGTTCCAAACCCGATATTGACCTGGTCAGTGATCGCACGTGAGATGTCTATGTTTCCTACGGTATGCGAGAATGCTGTTCCTCCCGGTTTGAAGCTGAGAGGACTGTTCTCTCGATACACATATGTTCCGGCATTTGCATTCGGTAACTCCCTGTAGATGATTACTCCGTTTGTGTCTCTGTAGATGTTACTGCTGCGATTATGAGAATTGAACACGGTGTAATCCTGGCTGTTGAAACCAAACGTTAGGCTGGCGTCATAATTCCATTCGTTGATGCGCGAGCGGAGGCCAAGCGTCGCGTTGTAATCAACCAAATCGCCTTCGAATGTCGGGACATACCCTTTGTAGGATGAGGGATTAACTCCATCGCCAAAGAAACTCAGCAAATATGGGAACGCGGAGAGCGGTCTCCAGTAGGGTGTTCGATAGTTGGCAAACGAGTTCACCTTCTTGTACACATACGCGCCATGAAGATAAATATCGGTGTTCTCTGAGAGGTCAACGCCGCTATTCAGCAAAAATTTTGCAGCGGAAGTTGCAGGCGAGGAATTCCTGTTGCCGGCGAATTTGTCCTGAGCGAGGAATGCCTTCACATCGTTGATGTTTGCTCCAAAATCGCTCGCTTCGCCTTCAGCGTCAACAATACCTGACCGACGCGCTTCATTGACTCTCGAAAAATCAACGGTGTAGTTCACAAACCCTTCGTTGTCGAAAATCGCAGTGCCGTTATTCACCGCAACGCCGAACCTGGCGCCGTCGCCCTCGCCCGTGATGCCGGTGTTGATTGTTGTGTAGCCGCCTTGGGTCGCATCTTTAAGGACGATGTTCACAACCCCCGCGATTGCATCCGAGCCGTATTGAGCGGAAGCGCCGTCTCGCAGGATTTCGATTCGCTTGATGGCGTCCGGCGGAATCGCAGAAATGTCAACGCCCGTTTCGCCGCGGCTCGGGGACGTTTGCGTATAAACCAGTGAACTGAGGTTCTTGCGTTTGCCGTTAATAAGAATAAGCGTTCGGCTGATGCCCATGTTGCGGATTTCCCACGGGTCCAAGAGAGCCGTCGCGTCGTTAACAGGAGTCTGAACAACACTGAAGGAGGGGACGCGATATTGGAGTTGTTTGTCAAAGGAATTCTGCCCAGTGAGAGATAATTCCTTTGCTTGAAGTACATCAATCGGCAGCGGAGAATCCGTGACGGTTCGGGTTGATGCTCTTCCGCCTACTGCAACAACTTCCTGCAACTCTTTCGCCGATTGTTCGAGAACGACATCCACCGTTGTTGTTCCCGTGGCTTCGACCACGACGGGAATGGTCTTTGACTTATGACCGACAGCGGAGAACGTGAGGTTATGCGCTCCCGCGTCTAACTTGAGTCTGTACCTTCCTTCGGTATCCGTCGTTGTACCCACGCGCAGCACGCGCACCGACACATTCGCGCCCACAACGGGACCACCGGCGCTCGTCACTGTTCCCGCAACCTCCTGCGCAAACACACTCACCGGCACCGCAAGGAAAAAAATGCCGAGAAACTGTAGAAATGCTTTGACCATGGATTCCTCCATTGTTTGTGTATGATATGTTCTTAGGTTTTCCCCCCTCGGTTTACTTTCCCCTAACTTGGATTTTGAAAAGTACCTCCCTTGGTTGTGAACGATTCAGTGAGTTAATGCTTATGTGCTGTTTGTGCTGTTGGATATGATTGTGAGAAATGAAATGTTGCGGCGATATTGATGTCTCAAGAGTGAAGTTCGGTTGGTAGAACCGCTATTATGGTAGTGAACATAGGAACAAGAGTCAAGAGATTTTTTGAAGGGTTGAATCGCGAGTTGTTTCTTGTTACACTAACAATCATCAATCGTGTACCCTAATAATCCAAAGGAGCTCTGCCATGCAACGTCTCGCCGGCATTCCTGGCTTTTCCATTGATCTCGTTGCCGCAGCAGCCGGCAGTGACCCCGACGTCTTACGACTCGAAAATCTGGACACCGATTTGCCGCCACCTGCCGCCGCAATGCAAGCAACACGAGATGCGATTATTCAGGATGATGCGAATAGCTATCTGCCATTCGTCGGAACGGTTGCGTTGCGCGCTGCCGTTGCCGAACGACTCACAAGGCAAACGGGATTCTCGTATCAGCCCGATCATATCGTCATTACGTGCGGCGGCACGGAAGGAATGTTCGACGCCCTTCTCGCGCTCACCGATCCCGGCGACGAAGTGGTGCTCAGTGACCCAACCTACGCGGGTATGATTTATCGCGTTCGACTTGCAGGCGCGGTTCCGAGGTTCGTTCCATTGCGCAGGGATTCCATGCCGCAAGCCGTCGGGTCGGGAAACTCGGGCAACGTGTGGCGTCTCGACCTCGATGCTCTGCCTTCTGCATTATCGCCGCGAACGCGTGCACTGTTCATCATGAACCCTTCAATGCCGTCCGGCGCGGTTTTGAATCGAGAAGAGTGGCATCGCATTGCGGAACTTTGCCGCGAGCAAAATCTCTGGCTCATCTACAACGCCGCGATGGAGCGAATTCTTTTCGACGGCATGGAGGATGTTCATCCCGCGACGCTCGAAGGGATGGCAGAACGAACAATCACCGTCGGCTCTGTTTCAAAAGAATTCCGCATGATAGGCTGGCGCATCGGCTGGGTCGCAACACAGTCGCGGATCATCAACGATATCGCACGCGTGCACATCTACAATGTTGTCACGCCGACGGGAATCGCGCAAGCAGGCGCCCTTGCCGCGCTGCAGTCGCCCGATGAAGATTTTAGAAACTGCCTCGACGAATGGAGACGACGCCGTGACGAAATGATGAGGCAACTGGAAGGACTTCCCATCGTCCGTCCGAACGGCGGCTGGTCATTACTGCTCGATGTAGGGAGGATGGGATTCGATTCGTCCATGGCTTCACAGCTCTTGCTCGAGCGCGGAAGAATTGCCGCAACGCCTATGAAACACTGGGGAGAGAAGAATGCAGATCAGTTCGTGCGATTCGTCTTCAGCAACGAGCCTGTTGAGAGACTGGCGGGTTTGCGAGAGAGAGTGATGAGAGCCTTAGGGTAAGTCGGTTGCGAGGTTGAATGTTGGAAAGTACCGGCGAAGCCGACTGATTCTGATGCAAGGACACAATCTTTTGCACGTTGTAACCATGTTCACTTATAGTCCCTCCTCTGAAATCAACCAGCACAGCAGCGTCTCGACGATTGCTCCCATCTCAAGCTCGCGCGGATGCACTTTATCAATCGTATCGTTGTCGGAGTGGTGGTAGTCGAAGTAGCGATGGTTGTCGGGGACGAGACCAAATCCTGGAACGCCGGTGGCGACAAGTGGATCAATATCAACGCCCGCGTAGCCGATGTTGATTCTTCCTGATTCAAGCATATCGAAGAGTGGTTTCCATGTCAGCACTTTTTGCAGTAGAGTCGAGTCGCCCTTCACACTGAAGCCGCGCGGCGTGTGTCCGCCCGCATCCGATTCGAGTGCAGCGATGTGCTTCTCGCCTTTGCGTTCGGGTGCGACGGGATAGGCTTTGCCGCCCCGCACGCCGTTTTCTTCATTCATGAACATCACCGCGCGAATCGTTCGCTTCGGCTTCACACCCATGTTCTTGAGGAGGTTCACAACCTCGATCGCTTGCATGCAGCCTGCACCGTCGTCGTGTGCGCCTTGACCTTTGTCCCATGCGTCGAGATGTCCCCCGACGACGATGATCTCGTTCGGTTTTTCGCTTCCCGTAATTTCGCCGACGACGTTTGCCGACTCGACATCCGGCAACGTCCTCGGTGTGAGTTTGAGATGAACTCTTACCGACTTTTCTTTTTTCAATAATTCGCTCAGTTGGTTCGCGTGAACCGTACTGATTGCAGCCGCGGGAATTTTCTTGACGGTGTCCGCATAATTCATCATGCCCGTATGCGGTTTGTCGTCGAGCGCGAGCGTCATCGAGCGAACAAGGACGGCGACGGCGCCGACTTTCGCGGCTTCGATTGCGCCGCGGCTCCGTTGGTCAACCGCCCCACCATACGCTTCGAAGGTGTTGACCTTCGATGGATCGAATGCACGGTTGTAGAA
>CAYUFU010000006.1:21631-46595 GCA_964444145.1 uncultured Chitinophagales bacterium | reverse complement strand
GGGAATACTTCGATTCAAGAGTTTGTGCAAACGAGAGCGAGGCAAGCGGAGCAACAACCGCGAAGAAGAAAAGAAAACGTGATGGAGTCATAGAATTGTCTTTGATAGTTTGGAGAACTCTCCGTGGAAAAAACATCAACAAAGTGCAAAGCCGCTCGGTTTTGTTGAAGCTTTTGGTCTTGGGCAATGTCGGTTAGTATTCCGTTGCGTCTTGGTGGCTTTGGCTTTCCAACTGCGTCTCTACCATTGGAACGTGGGACGTTAGGAGGTGAGACGCCGCTGTCTCGCTTACGCAGCGTATCGCTTCCGAATGCCCGGAATCAGATACTCACTGAACGCCCGTGCCTCATCGTACTCCGGCATCCAGTGCCAGTCGCGACGCGCTGCAGTGTCATCAACATCCTCGGGCCAGGTGTCAACGATCGCTTGGCGCTTGTCGTCGGGCGAGAAGGTGATTTCTGCCTTCGGGAATTCTCGTTTCACGATGTCGAAAATCTGTCTTGCCGACGGACTGAAACTGCCGATGTTATACACGCATGTCGAGAGATGGTCCTTCGGCGCGTCGTGGAGTTTAAGCAGCGCGGTAATCGCGTCGGGCATGGCCATGAAGGGGATACGAACATCCTCACGAACGAAACACGAGTACGCTTTACCTTGCGCCGCGGCGTGCAACATCTCGGGTGCGTAGTCGCTCGTGCCGCCGCTCGGTACCGTCACGGCGCTGATAAGGCCAGGGAAGCGAATCGAGCGGAAATCCACGCCGCCGCTCATCGTCGTATCGGAGGCGAGCTGGCGATAATGCTTCATATAGTAACGGCCCAGATGTTCGCAATACAGTTTATTCACCCCGTACATCGTCGTTGGATAGCACCAATCCTTTTCACGAACTTTGCCCGCGCGTCTCTTTTCCTCAAGGCTTGGCAAGCCATACACGGCAATCGAGCTTGGGAACATGAACTTCACGGGCTTACCGTGCCATCGCGACTGCTCGATGGCAAGCTTCAGCAAGTTCATCGTTCCTTCGACATTGACACGATGCGCTGCTTCGGGCGTAAACTCCGACCGCGTCGAGAGCAGCGCGGCGAGGTGGTAGATGGTGTGCACTTCATACTCGCTCTGCATTCGTTCGAGCAGTCGTGTTTCCAAAATGTCTCCGACGATGACATCGCTGCAATGGTGTCGCAATGCCTCGTCAATCGGACGCACATCCAATGCGATGATGCTATACGCGCTGCGCTTCGCCAGCGCGAGAATCAAGCCGTGCCCCATCTCGCCGTTTGCGCCCGTGACGAGGACGGCAGGTTTGCGAATCGTTTCACTCATGGATTGGTCTTTGACAGGTAACAGCGTTGACAGGTGATTGGCGAGGAAGTGTTAAGTTATGATTATCGAGAGTCGTTCTCAAAACATCACTGATCATCCAAAACCATTAGAGCGACACTCTCCGGCGGACTCCGTTGGAGGAGTGTCGCTCTGCACACTTCTTAACGACATATCAGTTGTTCCGCGCCGTCCAGCCCGGCGAGAATCGCTGTCGCTTTTCCTCGGGTGTCGTCAGATATTTGACCCACTCCTTCAGCTCTTGCACGGGTCCTCCCTTACGCACGAAACCGTCATACTTCGGATCGCGCATGGCGGTCAGCGCGTATTCGTCGTTGTAGCCGGAAACAAACAGGAACGGTGTTTTCTCGTAGCGTGCAAGTTCTCGCACCGACCGATGCAGTCGCACGCCATCCATCACGGGCATATAGACGTCCGAGATGATAATATCAGGCTGAATTACGGCGAGCTTGCGCAACGCCTCATCGCCGTTTTCCGCCGTGATCACGTCATAACCTTCCGCCATCAAATACTCGCGCACGACGAGGCGAAACGTCGGTTCGTCATCAACGACAAGTATAGTCATGGATTGCCACCCCCCAGAGGCAAAAGAAAAGCGCCGCCTCGCGAGCGACGCAACACAAAACTATTTTGTTCCGTCGGTTGCGGTTTCGGTTTTTGCTTCAGCCTTCACTTCCGCTTTCGCACTCGACTTTGCATCAGACTTCTTCGAGATCTTTGTGCCCTTGTCGTCACACGAGGCCATCTTATCCGAACATTCCTTTGCCGCTAGGGCGGCGCAGCAGCCGTGCGCGTC
Source organism: uncultured Chitinophagales bacterium (assembly GCA_964444145.1). Taxonomy (GTDB): domain Bacteria; phylum Bacteroidota; class Ignavibacteria; order UBA10030; family UBA6906; genus CAADGV01. The sequence goes on along the minus strand of CAYUFU010000006.1, from coordinate 44,458 downwards.
CTTCTTCGTCGAAGCGGTTTTGGTTTTCGCTTTCTCGTTATTGCCGCTTGCGAATACGAACGTGGACGCAACCACCAGCGAGCATGCGAGCACAAGAATCTTCTTCATGAAATTCTCCGTTACTGAATACTGATATAGTAGTGAACTCTCAATCTTGAGATCCAATATATGATTTTCGGAATAACATTACAGCGATTTTGTTGTACCAAACGTACGCTGTGATGCTTGCCAAGCGTTAATAATCCGGCTTCAAATGCTCGCTATTGTCGCTCCGCCATCCTGTGCTGCGCCCGAGCGGGTTGTTCGGGGGGTCGAACGAGCCTGCTTTTGAGCGAGAAGGATCCCGTTCGTTCCGCCGAAGGCAGTACTTAGAGCTTGGGTTACCTCATCCATACCGCCATCTTCGACATCTTGAGCGTTCCTTTTTTGAGCGCATGTTCTTTCATAAAACTGAAGAGAATCGGCGTTACGACGAGCACGTGAATCGTCGAGGTAATCAGTCCGCCAATCATCGGCGCGGCAATCGGCCGCATCACGTCCGAGCCGACGCCGGTACTCCACATCAGCGGCAGCAAACCGATGAGCGTGGTACTTACCGTCATCACTTTCGGACGCAGACGCAGAACGGCCCCATCAACTGTTGCGTCGTAAATATCCTGCACGGTGATGGGACCCCGTCTCCCTTCTGCGTGTGCGTGAAGTCTCCTGTCGAGCGCTTCGTGCAGATACACGACCATCACCACGCCCGTTTGCACGGCAACGCCGTAGAGCGCGATGAAGCCAATCCAGACAGCAACCGAGAAGTTGTATCCCAACAGATATATGAGATAAACGCCTCCAACGAGCGCGAACGGAACAGAGAGCATCACAACGCCTGCTTCCAGAAAATCCCTCGTTGTAAAATACAGCATCAGATAGATGATCAGGAAGACGATGGGCATCATGATTTGCAGCCGCTGTTTCGCGCGCATCTGATTTTCCCACTGGCCGCTCCATTGTACGCTGTAGCCTTGTGGAAGTGTAAGCTCCTTGCTGAGCGCTTCTTTTGCTTCACCGACAAAACTTCCCATATCACGTCCGCGCACATTGAGAAAGACGATCGAGCGAAGCTGAGCGTTCTCGCTCCCGATCATCGGCGGACCCGGCACCATTTCGATTGTTGCCAACTGGCCAAGCGGAATGTATTTGCCCGATGATACCTGCCCGATTGCGGATGGCGGATTTTGGATCGGGGATAGTGTTGTAGCTTCGTCAGTCGGCATTGAGGTGCTACCCATTGCAGAGGTTTGATTGCCTACTCCCGAATTATCCATGGCAATTGATCCCGCAGAAGCGGAACGCATGAGAGGAACAAGTAAGTTTCTCAGTGCATCAATATTGTCTCTCACCTCGCGTGCATAGCGAACCCGCATGGGAAATCGTTGGCGGCCCTGAAGGACTGTGCCGATGTTTTCCCCGCCGATTGCCGTCTCAATCACATCTTGCACATCGCCGATATTGATGCCGTACCGAGCAACTGCTTCTCGATTAATGGTGATGTCGAGGAATAATCCGCCTTGCGTGCGTTCCGCGTATATATCGGCAGCGCCCGGGATTCTTCTCAAGATACGTTCACATTCGACCGCCAACTGCTCGAGTGTGTCCAGGTTTGTCCCGAAGAACTTCACGCCCAAATCCGTGCGGACGCCCGTCGAGAGCATATTGATGCGGTTGATGATGGGCTGGGTCCAGCCGTTGCGGACACCGGGGATTTGCAGTCGCGCATCGAGCTCGCTGATGATGTCATCTTTCGTTATGCCCGGGCGCCACTGCGGTTTCGGTTTGAGAAGAATGATAGATTCTATCATGCTGACAGGCGCGGGGTCCGTTGACGTCTCCGCTCTTCCCGCTTTGCCGAGAACGGTTTCGACTTCAGGCACGGACTTGATGATGGCATCTTGCACTTGCATGATGCGATTGACTTCTGTTATCGAAGCGGATGGGAGCGTCACGGGCATGAAGAGCAGACTCCCCTCATCGAGCGGCGGCATAAATTCAGAGCCGATGTTCATTATCAGAGGAACCGTCATCACCAGCGCCAGCACATTCAGTGCAATCGTGGTCTTGCGATGCTTCAACACCCAGTGAATGATCGGCGCGTAGAGACGATTCAGCACGCGCGTAATCGGGTTTCGCTCTTGACTGCGGAACTTGCCGCGTGTCAGGAGCGTCATCAACATCGGCACGAGCGTTATCGCGATGATTGCGGAGCCGGCAAGTACAAATGTCTTGGTGAACGCAAGCGGACGAAAGAGTTTTCCCTCCTGCCCTTCAAGGAGAAACACCGGCAAGAACGACACCACCATGATGGCGACCGCGAAGAAGATCGAGGGTCCGACCTGCTTGGCAGACAGGATAGAAATTTCTATGAAATCCTCTCTGGTCAGTGTTCCTTTTCGTTCCTGTGCCTCCGCAACGTTCCGGTACGCATTCTCCACCAGCACGATGGAAGCATCCACGATAACCCCGATGGCAATCGCAATTCCTCCTAGCGACATGATGTTCGATGTGATGCCGCCTACCTTCATCGTGATGAAGGCGATGAGAACGGCAATAGGGATTTCGATAATTACGCGGATTACACTTCGGACGTGAAGCAGAAACAGGAACACCACAACGCTGACGACGATTGCTTCTTCCATGAGGGCATTCTTCAGGGTCGCAATGGAAGCGATGATGAGGTCGCTTCTGTCGTACGCGGTCTTGATATGAACTCCCGAGGGAAGGCCCGGTGTCAGTTCATCAATTTTTTGTTTGACGCGGTCAATCACGTCCTTTGCATTTTCACCATAGCGCGCCACGACGATGCCGCCGACCACCTGGCCCGTACCGTTTTTCTCCAATGAACCGCGCCGAATATCGCCACCAAGCTGCACCATGCCGATGTTCTTCACATACACAGGCATGCCGCTTGACGACTTCACGACGATGTTCTCGATATCGCGCTCCGATTGTACGTACCCTTGTCCCCGTACGAACATTTCCGCATCGGAGACTTCCAGAATTTTTCCGCCGACGTCGTTGTTCGCACGCATCACTGCGTTACGAATATCGGCGAGCGTGATGCTATAGCCTTTCATCTTGTCTGGGTCAACGTCAACTTGATACTGGCGAACGTAGCCACCGACGGATGCGACTTCGGCAACACCTTGCACACCTTGCAGATGCAACTTCACATACCAATCTTGAATTGCGCGCAGAGTTCCCAAGTCGTAGCTTCCCTCGAGCGTGTACCAGAAGACGTGCCCGACGCCCGTTCCGTCAGGACCGAGCTGCATCTTTGCGCCTTGCGGCAGGGCTGCTTGGACAACGGAAAGCTTTTCGAGCACACGACTGCGTGCCCAGTACAAATCCGTTTCGCCCTCGAAGATGATATAGATGAATGACATGCCGAACATGGACTGCGCGCGGATAGCACGAACCTCTGGTACCCCTTGCAGTGCCGTTACGAGCGGAAACGTAATCTGATCCTCGACTAACTTCGGCGAACGTCCCATCCACTCTGTGAAGACGATGACCTGATTTTCCGACAAGTCGGGAATCGCATCGAGCGGGGTAGTGCCAACTGCCCAGATGCCCGCACCGACGACGAGGAGGTATGCGACGAAAACGATGAACCTGTTTCGTGCGCAGAAGTCTATTATTCTTTCGATCATCTTAGCCTCAGTGTGTGTGATTGCTACGCGTCTGGCTCAACTGGCTTTCCGAATCAATCAAGAAGCCGCCTGTCTCTGCAACGCGTTCACCCTCTTCGAGTCCCATGATGACCACCGTGTAGCCTTCGGACGAGATTGAGGTCATGATTTCGCGAGGCTCGAACGTGTTTGGCTTGGTTTCAACCCAGACAACCGTGCGCTTGCCGGTCGAAACGATTGCCGATGATCGAACAACAAGAGCTTTGATTTTGGGGACAGCTATAGTCGCCTTCACATACATGTTCGGCTTCAGCTTGCCGTGTTGATTGCGAAACTCCGTGCGCACGCGAACCGTTCTGGTTTCAGGATTCAGGACAGGGTCAATGAATATCACTCTCCCTGTGAACTTTTCGAATGGATACGCCTCTGTTGAAATCTCGACCATCTGATTCTTCTCGATGAACCGCAAATCCTTTTCATACACGTCGAGAAAAATCCAGACGGTTGACAAGTCGGCGACGTCGAACATCTCGTCCCCCGTCACCACGTAACGCTGAGGGTCAACGCTCTTTTTCACCACAGTGCCGCTCACGGGGGAAAAAATAGTGACGAGCGCACTCACTTTCCGCGACTCGTTCAACTGAGCAATCTGCCGCTCGGTGAAACCCCATTGCAGGAGCTTGTTCTTCGCTTGTTCGAGCAGCTGTTCGGCGGAACTGGTGAACGATTGGTTGCCCTGTTGTGCTTGTTCATACGAATCGAGGGCAAGCAGATACTCGTGCTGTGCCGAAATCGCTTCGGGACTATAGACTTCAGCGACAGGCTCGCCTTTGCGAATGGCTTGTCCGGTAAAGTTGAGATACAACTTATCGAGCCGGCCCGGGAATCGCGCGCTGATGCGTGTGTACTTCGGCTCCGCGTAGCTCACGACGCCGACGGCGTGAACATCGCGACTCAGAGAGCGCCGTTCAGCTCTCACGACCGAGATATTCGCCATGACTCGTTGCGTTGGCGAGAGACTCACGAGGTGCAATGCATTCACGTCGCCTGCATTCGATTCGTTGTTCACAGCCTTTTTCACGAGTGCCATTCCGCAGACGGGACACGCACCGGGCTTGTCCGAGCGGACGGAAGGATGCATGGGGCAGGTGTAATACTCTTCCTGCTTCTGTTCTGCGGTTGCTGTGTTTGTTTGTTGTCCATCGGACGTTGAGGACTTTGTGCACCCGGGCAAGGTGAGAGAACCCATCATCGCGATGCCTATGACGTAGAAAGCGATTCTCCAGCATTGCTCGTACCTACCTCCATGAGCGACGTAGAAATGTCGCGCTGCACGATCACGAATGTCTTTCATTGTTCATTCCTTTCTCTCTGACCTTCAAAAATTTTTGGGTAGCCGACAGTGCGAACCAACTCCGCAAGCGTTTGCTCGTATTGCATCCGTAACATCAATTGCTCCATCGAAAGCATCGTAAACATCCGATAGGAATCAATCAGCATGAGATAATCCGTTTTGCCGGTTTGATACGCCAATATGCTTGCCTGTAATGCCCGCCGGGATTGTGGAACGATGACCGACGAATAATTGGCAAGCTGCTTTTTCGCCGCATCCGCCTTAGCGTACAATTCACGGAGTGTCGCAATCACCATGTTGCGCGAGCCGCCATATTTTGCCTGAGCGCTTTTCAGTTGTATTTCCGCTTCTTCGATGCGGGAGTGAGCTTTTGCGAGTGTCCACGGCGCGAACGGCAAGGTGATCCCTACGCTCACGCTCCACCCGCGGAACTTCTCTGCGGCGATTGTCACATATTGCACAGCGAGTTTGAAATCGGGGATGAACTCATCCTTTGCGAGCGATACCATTGTACCACTCTCCATTACCGAAAGTGAATCATGCAAGAGCATGCCGCGAAACTTGAGCGCAAGCGCTTGCAGGGAATCAACAGGGTACAGCGTTCTCAGTTCAGCGGGCATGACGGCAATGCCTAAGGTGTCGCTCGTCCGACGATTCAGTAATGAACGCAGCATCGCCTTCGCGGTCAATTCCATCTGCCGAAGCTGTAACAATTCGTTGTCGAGCTTCGCCGTCTCGACGTACGATTTCAGCACGTCTTGCTGCGGTGTAGTGCCAACGCCGTACCGCGTTTGCGCAAGCGCTGTAAACTGCTCGAGGAGGCGCGCATTGTCACGATTGACCTTGATTGCTTCCTGTGCATACCATAACTCGGCATACGTCGAGCGGACTTTTGCCAACACAGAGTTTGCTACTTCCATATGGTCGTGGTGCGCGTGCTCAGCGTTGATCTCAGCAATCTCCGTTTGCCTCGAAAGCTTGGACGGAAAACGGAACATCTGCATCAGCTCGATCTTCTGCATCTGCGACTCGTTCCATCGGAAGCCCGGCATTTCTTCGCGCATGTAAGTTAGTTGAGGGTCGTCGAGCGCGCCTGCTTGCGAGAGACGGGCTTCCGCCGCATCACGACCAAGTTCTGCCGCTTGAATGTCGGAATTGTTCATCAACGCTTCACGAACAAGTTCGTTCAGATTGAGAGTGTCGTTTGAAGTTTGAGCAAACAAATGCAACGGCACGATGAAAAGAAAAATCAAAATGGATTTCATAACTCTCACAATGTTTTTCTGAATCCTATTCATGATAGGACGCTCCTACGGAGCTTGTATCTTCTTTATGTCTGTATTTCTACAATTAGGTCGTCCCTACAGGACTAACGAAACGCACAGCGATAAACAGGCGAGCGCCGTAGGCGCGTCCTTGCTGCAGAAAGAGAACCAAACAAAGAGCTTAGAGCTCCGTCAGGAGCGACCAACTCGTCGAGCAGGATAAGTGCTCAAGAATCGCAAAGAGAGTTGCTAAATCAGAAGTGAAGAAACAAGGATAGGAATGTCAACGGAGCGCGGAGGTGAAGCGCTCTGCATGATTCTGCACTGCGGATTTTGGATTGCGGATTGGTGTTCGATGAATCCGAGAAACTGGATGTAGGACGTTGTTACATCAAGCTTCTTTCCTTGTATTGGCAGAAACTCAGTTGAATTTCTTTCGGCGGCGAATTTCGTTTCGCAGCAGGAGGTATCGGCGAAGTTGGTGATTCTCGCGACGCCGTCGGCGATGGGTTTATTCATCGCGCAGCATGCAACTCCTCGCGTCATCTCGATCATTGGACATGAGGCGATGACAATGGGCACGCCGATGTTGAACGCCGCGAAGATCAGCGCGAGGGAGACTGCTATGAGCTTATGTTTGGGAAATGAGTTCATTCGTCTTAGTCGAAGGCCGATGATGTTGCTCCGGCTTTTTTCATGCGAAGAGAATTTAGACGAATAGAGGTTGAATTGCAATGAGAGGGGGAGGATTCTGGAGAATGGTTGTGCGAGTCCGGACTTGCGCGAAGGCGGCATGTGCTGAGGAGGCGGATGAACTTTCCACGTCCAAAGGACTCCTTTCCGAAGGAACCCTTCGGGTCGGAGAAGAGGACTGTTTACCGCGGCGCAGTAGAATGGTTGGACGATGTAGAGAGCCTGCAGCCCCAACAACAACGCAAGGATACACTCGTGCTGTTTCGGGAGGTACGGAGGGTTGAGCAAGCGGCGCTCATCTCCGTCTTTGTTGTGAGCCATGTAGTGGCGCGATTGTGTGTCGTCACTTGAGCAGGAGCATGACCCGTGCTTGTGAAAAACGAGAGGTGCTGATGCGATACACATACACGCCGCTGGGCAGGTGTGCGGCATCGAAGGTGATGGCGTGGTGTCCTGCGTTTCGGTCTTCAGAAACGAGCGTCGCGACTTTTTCGCCGAGAAGGTTGAAGACACTCAACGAAACGAACTCCTCGCGCGGCAGTGTAAACTCGATCGTGGTGCGGGGATTGAATGGGTTTGGAAAATTTTGAGCGAGTGTGTATGACGCCGGAGTGGTGCGAGGTGCGGGTTTGACGGCGGTAAGCGGAAAATCAATTCGCGAATAGTACACATTCTGTTCGCCGCCGAAGGTTGCTGCCCAGGCGAGATGCGCTCCGCTGTTGTCGGAGATCATGTGAACGTAATCACCCAGTTTGTTTTGTTGGGGCCAGCCCACATGCGGATCGAATGATTGCGAGAGCCGTGTGTTTGCAGACCAGGACGCGCCGCCATTCGTCGAGTATGCATAGTAGAGCGATGAATGGACGCTGCCGGGATTGTCGCGCGTGTCGTACCAGATAACGTCAATGCGTCCGTTGGGTGCGACGGACATTGTGCCGAACCATTGCCATGCGGTGGTGTTCGCGTCATCGTTGATGCGCATCGGTTGGCTCCAGGTCGCTCCGCCGTTGGTGCTGCGTGCGAACATGACATCGAGGGGGTCGGTGTTCGAGTTGCGCGCAACGGAGGCAAGCAGGTAGACGTAGCCGCGATACGGTCCGTTGCTCACATCGGTTGCGATCCAGGTTTGTCCGTGCAAGCCGGCGGGGTTCGGGCTGCTGTTGCCTGCGAAGGCGACGAGGTCGCCGTCGAGGGAGACTGCCCGCGTCGTGTCCCAGGTGATGGTGCGGCTCGAATCGCGCGCGCTCCACGACTTGACGACGACGAACGAGGTGTCGCCGACGCCGGCGACGTAGAGTTCTCCCAGCGGTCCCGTTGCGAGCGTTCCCCAAAACGGGTCTTGGGGGATGGTGAGACACGGCTCGTAACTCGCGCCGCGATTGTTGGAGCGCGTAAAGTGTCCAGGCGGACATGCGCTGAAATTCGATGTCCAGAACGCGTAGTGATGTCCTTCGCCGATGCTCGTCGTTCGGTCAACGATCATCCATTGCTTGTCGCCTCCTTGGGCGAACGTGCCCGCGTCCCACGTCGCTCCGCCGTTCGTTGACTTGAACACGTTGCACTGAAATCCGCTGCCGACTTGCGTGAGACTGTTGTAATAGAAATTTCCGAACCGGTCTGCATCGAGGACGGGATCAGAGCGAAAGATGCCCGGCTGGATCACGCCGGGAAAGCGCCAGCGACGCCCGCCGTCGGTGCTGTAGCCGAAGCCTGCTTGACGGAAGTTGCTCGAGATGGTATTGAACTGTCGCCAGCCGATCGCAATCCTATTCGGATTGGTGGGGTCAACGGCAATCGAGGGCTCGTTCGCCGCGTCGCCGACGATATTGCGGTTGAGGGTGTCCACGTTGACTTGCGTCGTGAAAAAATTCGGCGATGAAAAGGAAAACGCGGGGGAGAACGTCATGCCGTCGCGCGGCACGGGGATGAACGCGTCGTCGCGGAACTCCAGCGGCGCGTGGCGAGCGTTGGAGCCGGCGTGTTGCCCGCGCGAGAGGGTTGCCAGCGAGGCGAGGACGATGAGAGCATACGGAAAGGTTTTCATTACACGACTCCCAAGCTTGAGGATGAAGTTGACGTTTTGATTGGGTTCAAGATAGCAAAGTTTCTTATCGGATGTAGCGCCATCGGTGAGCGCCGCGACGCTCCAACACTCCAATACTCCAACACTCCACTTCATCCCGAGCACAACTACCGCGTGTATGCGCGCTGGACGCGCTGACTGATATTGCACGTTACTTCGTAGGGAATGGTTCCGAGGGCTTCTGCAATGTCCCATGCCGTGAGTGTTTCCGATTTTGCACATCCGATCAACATCACGTCGTCGCCGACGGTGATATCGGCGTCGTTGCCGATGTCCACCATGAGATGATCCATGCAAATGGTGCCGACGATGGGGAAGCGTTTGCCGGTGATGATGACGTGCGCTTTGTTGGTCAGGAGTCGCGAGTATCCATCGCCGTAGCCGATGGGGACGGTTGCGATGCGCGTCCGTTCGCGGGTAAAGTAGCGGCGATTGTACGAAATACTCGTGTGTGCTTCGACGGTTTTGATGAAGGAGACTTTCGAGACCAGCGACATGACGCACTGCAGCGGTGGGGTGGTCGTCATGCCTTTGCGCGGGGTGTAGCCGTACAGCATGATGCCGGGGCGGACCATTGTGAAATGCGATTCGGGAAGGGCAATGATAGCGCCGCTGTTGGCAAGATGCTTGAGCGGAATCTCGATGCGTTTCGTTTGCAGGTGTGCGAGCACGGTTTTGAATCGTTCGAGTTGCACGCGCGCGTACGTCAAGTCCGGTTCGTCGGATGAGGCGAAGTGGCTGTACACGCCGATCACGTTGAGCGATGGCAGGAGCGCAGTGTGCTCGATGTCTTCCGCTGCGCGCTGATAGGGGAAGCCGAGTCTGCCCATGCCGGTGTCAACCTTGACGTGGACGTTCGCTTTTTTCTTCAGTGCTTCGGCAACGGCGTTGATTTGTTTGGCGTCGTCGGGGGACGCGATGGTGAGGTCGAGGCCGTCTAAGAGCGCACGCTCGATTTGCGAGGCGAGGGGGATTTCGAAGACGAGGATGGGGGTATCAATGCCGTCGCGGCGAAGCTCGGCGGCTTCGTCCACGCGAGCGACTGCGAGGTACGAGGCGCCGTTGCGCGTTGCTTCGTAGGCAATGGTTCTCATGCCGTGTCCGTATGCGTTCGATTTGACGACTGCCATGATGCGCACGTCGTTGCCGACGTAGCTGCGGACGACGTTGAGATTGTGCCGAAACGCGGAAAGACTGATCTTGGCTCGTGTCGGGTGCAGCGATGGAATTGCGGGTGCCATGAGTGGTTGTGATTGTTGACTGTAGAATATCATCACTGAGGTAGCAAGATTCAAGTTTAGGGAACGGGTTTGTGCGAAGGCGGCATGTGGGGAGGAGGCGGTTGAACCTTCCACGATGTAGGCTGCTTATCGCGGCGCAGAAGAATGGGTGGACGATGTAGCCTGCTTGCAGCCCCAATAAATCTGTTGTGTGCAAGTTCGTTGGCGAGGGTCGAGGCAGAAGGGAAGGTGCCTGAATTTTTGACGTCGCGTAGCGACTGCGTTGGGCGATGCGGATTCGGATTTTGAGGAGTTCAGCCTCTTGCCCCTTTTCCGCGAATGGGGTATCTTGAATGCACACAAGCAGAAGGAAGCGATGAACACCCCCAATGATTCGCGCAATGCGCTGCTTGAAAAGATTCGCGACGGCATCCGCAAGTCGGAAGCGTCGAGCGCAAGTCTGAAAGCGAAGAATTCGCGTTACATCGTGATCGGTATTGTTGCCAGCGGGCTGAGCACCGTTATCGCCGCGAGTGCGGCGGCGTTAGGACCGGTGATCGGCGAGGGGGTGCCGGCGTGGAAACTGACGTGCGCTGCGGTCGCGCTGTGCACGGGCGTTGCGACGGTGTTCACGGGACTTCAAAAGCAACTCTCCATTGCGGAGCGGCTGGCGAAAGCCATCGCATGCTCGGGCAAGTTGCATTCGCTCGAATTTGCGCTGACGGTCAACGATCGTCCGACTGCGGAGGTTGCGAAAGAATATGAAACCACTATTGCCAGCTACTCAGACGTTATTCTATAGGTCGTTTCCTGCACATGAGTTCCACGTCTGTATCTTGCACAACACCTGAATGAAGCTCGGCAAGTACGCGCACATCTCCATTTCTGTTCGCAGTCTCCGCGAGTCGTCGCCGTTCTACAAATCGCTCGGTTTCGAGAAGCTGTTCGACTCGGCGCAGCCGCGGCCGTGGGAGTTGTTGACCGATGGCTGCGTGAACATCCATTTGTATGAATCGTATTTCCTCTCGCCTGCGCTGCACTACTTTTCGGCGATGATGGATGAGACGATCGTCCATCTCAAACGCATCGGCATCACGCCTGAGTTGCAGCGAAGCAAGGACGGCAGCCGCCAGCAGCACAATTTTTTCGACCCGAACGAGTTTTGTGTAATGCTCATGCACCACAGCGAAAGCACGATGCCGCTGCCGGAGGGAAATTCGCGATGTGTGCTTGGCACATTCGGCGAGTTGAGTATCGGCACGGACAACCTCAAGGCTTCGACATTCTTCTGGGACAAGATCGGATTTCGTCAGACGATGAAGAGCAACAAGCCGTATGCATGGGCGGCAATGTCTGACGATGTGATGAAGATCGGGCTTCACCAAACGGCAACGGTGAGCGCGCCGGCGCTCACGTATTTTGCTCCGGATATCCCGGAACGCATCGGCGCGTTGAAGGAGCGGAGGGTTTCTCTTTTGCAAGAATTGGTAGGCAATGATGGACAACCGGAAGGCGCTCTCCTTGCCGCACCGGATGGACAATTGTTCTTTTTGCTTGCAGGGCGTCCGTGATGACTTGTGTACAACAGCGGAAATGACCATGACTCGCGTGGAAGCGTTTTTCTCGCAGGAGGATTTGCGGCGCATCGAACACGCCGTGCAAGAGGCAGAAAAGCAGACGTCGGGAGAAATTGTTCCGTATGCCGTGTACGCCAGCGACGCGTACGAGCGGGCGTTCTGGCGTGCGGGTTTGCTGTTCGGCACGGTTGCGCTCACGGTGTTTGTCTTCATGCATAATTATTCACGGATGTGGATGCCGTTAGAGTTGGCGGAAGTCGCAGGGGGTACGCTGCTCGCAGCGCTCTTCGGTGCGCTGTTCGCCTACGCTGTTGACGACGTGCGACGGTTTTTCGCGGGTCGTGATCTGATGCGCCATCGCGTGCGGCAGCGAGCGATGGAGGCATTTGTGGCGGAGGAAGTCTTCAATACGAAAGACCGGACGGGCATTCTGATTTTTCTGAGTCTCCTCGAACATCACGTGCTCGTTATCGGTGACTCGGGTATCAATGCGAAGGTGCAGCAAGCCGAGTGGGACAGCGTGGTGAAGACGATCGTGGACGGCATGAAAGCGCACAAGCCTGCCGAGGGGTTGATTGCCGCGATACGACAGTGCGGCGAGTTGCTTCACCGCGAAGGCGTTGGGATCAAGCCGGACGACAAGAATGAGTTGAGCAACAAGATGAGGACGAGTGAGAGGTAGGCGGTTGACGTGAACTGCACCTCTCTCTGACTATGCTACCTTCATGAGCGCGAACGCGTCGCGATGAAGGGCGTGAAGATGCTCGGCAATCACGTGATGCTCGGGGAGCTTGAGGCGTGGGTCGCGTTCGATGAGTGCGAAGGCGTCGGCGCGGGCTTCGTGCAACAGCTTCGTGTCGGTGAGGATGTCGGCGACTTTGAATGCAGGCACACCGCTTTGGCGCGTGCCGAAAAAATCGCCGGGACCTCGCAGTTGCAAATCCACCTCCGCAATCTTGAAGCCGTCGTTTGTCTGCACCATCGTTGCGAGACGGCGCTCGGCAGCGCGGTGCTCGTCGAGCGCTTCGTGCCATCGTGCCGCATCCGTCGAGAGACGATTGGCTTTTGTCGCGAGCCACTTCTTCGAGAGCAAGATGCAATACGACTGCTCGCTTCCTCGTCCTACTCTGCCGCGCAATTGATGAAGTTGCGAAAGCCCGAACCGTTCGGCGTTCTCAATCACCATCAGCGAAGCGTTCGGCACGTCAATCCCGACCTCGATGACCGTGGTTGCGACAAGAATGTGCAGCTCACGGTTCTTGAATCGCTGCATGGTCTCATCCTTCTCCTCGCTCGTCATGCGTCCGTGCAGTAAGCCGAGTTGCAAATCGGGGAACGCTTTCTGCTGTAACTCCTCGAAGTGTACAACTGCCGCCTTCAAATCAACCTTCTCCGATTCTTCAATGAGCGGATAAACGAAATACGCTTGTCGTCCTTTTGCGATTTCGTCGCGGACGAATTGAAAGACTCGCTCCTTCTCCTCGTCGTAGCGCAGCACCGTCTTGATGGGCTTGCGGTCTTTGGGCATCTGGTTGATGATGGAAACGTCGAGATCGCCGTAGAGTGTGAGTGAAAGCGTGCGGGGTATCGGCGTTGCCGTCATGACCAGCACGTCGGGCTTGGTTCCTTTTTGTTGCAACGCCTGCCGCTGCAGGACGCCGAACCGATGTTGCTCGTCAATGACGACGTAGCCAAGGTGTGCAAACTCAACTTCCTTCTCGAACAACGCGTGCGTGCCAACGACGATCTGCGCGGAGCCGCGGCGCACATCCTCCAAAATATCTCGGCGCAGTCGCGTCCGCTGTCTGCCAACAAGCAACCGAACGTTGACCTCGACTCCCTTGAGTAAGGTTGCAAGCGTTTTGTAATGCTGCTCGGCGAGAATCTCCGTCGGCGCCATGAAGACCGCTTGATAGCCATTCTCTACCGCAATCAACATCGAGATGAGCGCAACGATCGTCTTGCCGCTCCCCACGTCGCCTTGCAACAAACGGTTCATAGGTTTCGGTGAACTCATATCGTCCGTGATTTCTTTGATGACCTTGATTTGCGCGGTGGTCAGGGTGAAAGGAAGAGAATCAACGAGTTGGCGGGCGAGTTTGCTGTGCACGTTGAACGCAATACCGTCGGTGTCGGTTTTGATGCTGTGGCGTTTCAGCGCAAGCTTGAGCTGAAAATAGAACAGCTCATCATATTTCAGCCTTCGCAGACTCTCGGCAAGTTCAGCCTCTGTTTTTGGGAAGTGAACGGTCGTGATAGCCTGCCGCAGCGATTGGAGCATTCGAGCATCGAGCAGCGACTTCGGGAGTGATTCGGGAATCTTCTCGCCGTGCTGACGAATCGCTGCGCCAATGATGCGGCGGAAACCGCTGCTGTCCAGTCCGACGCGCTCCAACTCTTTTCCCGATGGATAGAGCGGCACGAACCCGCCGGTGTTCAGCGTGTTCGCCCAATCAACCGTCTCGATCTCCTTCTCTTGGCGCAACGGCTTCTCAGCAATTCTATCTATATCCGGATGGACGAATTGCAGTGCACCCCCGAATGTCGTCGGTGACCCTGACGCAGCAAGTGTCTCGCCGATTGCGAATTTCGTCTTCCAATAGCTCACGCCGCCGAACCAGACGAGCTGCATCGTTCCCGTCTTGTCGCCGAGGATGAGAACGAACCGCGATGCTTTTCCGATTCCGAAAACGCGAAACGACTTCACCTCGCCGACAACCGTATAATCTCTCCGCACATCAACAGAGTCCCCGGTTGAAACAGGTTCGAATGCTTTCTTCCGCAGTTCGGCGATCGTAACGATGGACGTTCTATCGAGATAGCGTCGCGGAACATAGAACAACAGATCATACAGCGTTGCGACGCCGTATTTCTTCAACACGTCGGCGCGCTTCTCGCCAATGCCTTTGAGGAATTGAACCGCTTGAGAGAGGATGTTCGTCGAACCCATACACAACTTTCGCAGAGGACTCCAGGTGAACCCTTCCTCAGGATCACTTCTTCGTCCAGTACCAATACAACGGGAGCGATGCGAGCAGTAGTCCGATACCGATCACGGCGTTGCGTGTGTCGTTCACCGTGGTGTTGTAGAGGAACCAGATGACGACAGCGACGAATGCGAGAGGTGCGTAGGGATAGCCCCACGCTTTGTACGGACGCTCGGCGTTCGGCATCTTCTTCCGCAGCACGATGACAGCGAGCGCGGTGAGCGCATAGAAGCCCCACGAGGTGAAGACGACGTAGTTCGTGATTTGATCGAAGGTGCCGCTCAGGGTGAGAATCATTCCCCACACGCCGAGGGTAAGAATCGCAACGTACGGACTGTGGTATCGAGGGTGCACGTTGCCGAAGACTTTGGGGAAAATACCTTCGGCGCCGCCTGCGTACAAAGTGCGCGGTCCGGCAAGAAGCTGACCGTTCGTCGTGCCGAATGTCGAACACATGATACCGATGATAATCAGCGATGCGCCGACGGGACCGAGCACAGCAGTCGCCACATCCGCCGCGACGCGTTTCGATTCCGGCATCACCGACAGCGGTACGATGTACGAGTAGGCGAAATTTGCAGCGAGGTACACCGCGATGACGATGAATGTTCCGATGATGAGCGCGAGGGGCACATCACGCTTCGGATTGCGGAACTCGCCTGTATTCAGCGTAACGCTTATCCATCCATCGTACGCCCAGAGCGCCGAGGTGAGCGCGAGTCCGAAGGCAGAGATGTAGTTGGCAGAAATTTCCTCGGGCCACCAGGGGAGAAAATTTGCCGCGCTTCCTTTGCCCGAAAACGCAACTGCAAGGGTTAGCCCTACCAGTGCGAGCAACTTCGCCGCAGTGAAGAAGTTCATCACCCAGCCGCCGAACTGGACACCACGCATATTGATAAGCGTGACAAGAGCGATCGCCGCCATCGCGACAATCTGATTCCACCCGAAGGTAAACATCAGTGGCTCGCCAAAGAGGGACCACTGCGATTGGTAAAACGCGAACTCGGGACTGACTGCTGGAATGAAATAGCCGAGATAGGTTGTGAAGGCAATCGCGACCGCTGCTGCCGAACCGGCTTTGTTGATGAAGAAATCATTCCAGCTAAAGAGAAACGCCCACACGCGACCGAAACTTTGGCGAAGATAGACGTACGGACCGCCCGCTTGCGGCAGTATCGCGCTCAGTTCCGCAATCGCGAGAGCGCCGAAGAGCGTGAGCACACCTGCGACGATCCAGACGAGCGCAATCGGACCCATCGCACCGAGATACCCCGCGATAATGGCGGGCTTCAAAAAAATTCCCGACCCGATGATGCAACCGACGTGAATCGCGATGCCCTCTCGCAGGCCGAGGGCGCGGAGAAGCTGAGGTTTTTCGTTTTCCATGACGTGGACCTTCATGAATTTGCGGATTGCGAATTCTGGCTTGCGGCTTTCGACTACGTGACGCTTCGTTCATCTGTTCGTTGACGCATGTGTGCTACGATACAATCGTCACTGCTGCGATCGTCAGCAGCAATCAATCTGCAGTTGACGAGTTGAGCCTTCGACCGCAATGCACGGTAGTGTGAATTGCCGTGTCAATTTACTAAATTGCATCGTTCTTTCCACACCAATGTTTAGTTACTATGGACTCTCACGCCACCGTTCGCAAAGCATTGCCAGGTGATGCCGAGACTATTCTCTCGCTCGTGGACGCGCTTGCCGACTACGAAAAGCTCGCGCGACCCGACGCTGCGGCAAAACAACGCCTCATTACCGATATGTTCTCCGACCGCCCGCGCATCAACGCGTTTCTCGCCGAGTACGAAAGGAAGTCAGTCGGTTACGCCTTCGTGTTTGAGACGTATTCCAGCTTCCTCGCTCTGCCCACGTTGTATCTCGAAGATCTGTTCGTGCTTCCGGAGTATCGCAGCAAGAAAGTCGGCTACGCGTTGTTCAGGGCGATGGTGCGCGAAGCGTACGAACGCGGCTGCGGTCGGATGGAATGGGCCGTCCTCGAATGGAATCAGCTCGCAATTGATTTCTATCAGCGGCTCGGCGCAACGCACATGAAGGAGTGGCACTTGTATCGGCTCGTGCGCGACGATATGCCACGACTTCTTTCGAACGAATAACGCAAGGGTATTGCTATGCCACAGTTGACGCTCGACATTCCCTCCGACGTGTGAACAGGAAAGATCCGCTAAGCTTTCCCAACTCTCTCTGCTTTTTGCAATTTCTTCAATTCCCCAACTCTCCTCATTACGTCCTCAGCTCTTGCCACGGGGGAAAAGGAGGTTTCACCCACATTCCTCAACGATTTTCGTTCGACTCTGATTCGGTGTAGTTCTTGTTCAAGCCCTTCTGTATTCATAACTCTTGAGAGGGACTGGAATTCATGGACATTCTTCTGGTGGACGACAACGAAGATTACCTGTCGCTGATGAAGGACTTGTTGTATTCGAATGGTTATACGGTCATCACAGCAACAAACGGCTTGGAAGCCTGCGACATTCTCGACAACAACGATATAGACCTTATTATTTCGGATATCAAGATGCCGAAATACGACGGCATTCGACTGCACGCCTTTGCGCGCGAAACGGAAAAGTATCGCAACACGAAGTTCATTTTTGTCTCGGGCTACAAGGACGTGTACAGCGACTTGATGCAACTCGATCCGTCGAAGGATTTTCTGTTCGACAAAACATCGCCGGCGGGGGAAATCGTCAAGCTTGTCAACGAGTTGATGTTTGGGAAGTTCATAGGTTCAACACCGTAGAAGTCGTCCAGAAAAACTTCAGCAGGAGAGGGTATAGAAGCGGCAATGTCACACCCACAGCAACACAAAGTCAGGTTGGCGTGGTAGAAGATTGTTTGAGCGGCAATTTTCCTTTCTACAATGCTCATCATCCGTTTTTTCAATACGGATTCCGTTAGAGTTCCTGCACGTTGTTTTCTCAGCATTTCCGATGAATCCTTGCTGGCAAGCATTTCGCATGTTCATACACCTATAACCTCTTGAGGAGCATTCATGAACATACTTCTGGTGGACGATAACCAAGATTATCTTTCGCTAATGAGGGACATGCTGTACGCCAACGGCTATTCGGTTGTCACCGCGACAAACGGGCTTGAGGCATGCAACATACTCGAAACGTCGGATGTGGACCTCATTATCTCGGACATCAAAATGCCGAAGCTCAACGGCATCAAGCTGCGCGCCTATGCTCGCGAAACGGAACGGTACAAGAATACCAAATTCGTTTTCATCACTGGCTACAAAGACGTGTACAGCGACTTGATGGAACTTGACCCGTCGAAGGATTTTCTGTTCGAGAAGACAACCCCCGCACACGAAATCGTTGCCGCCGTCAACACGCTGCTCTTTGGAAAATTCATCGGTCGAACTCACGCCTCTGCGAATACATCGGCGTGAGTGCATATTACGTTTCTACAAAGAGGCATCTGTTATGACATACTCCCCGCCTTGCCGTGTGATGGTGTATCGAAATCGTAAGCACAACGCGCCCGCGGTTTCTGGCAAGCATTTCGCATGTTACCTCACCGATGGAAATATGAAACGGAGCAGCAGTGGACATTCTTCTTGTTGATGACAATGCCGATTTCTTGGTGCCGATGAAAGAAGCGCTCTACCAACGCGGTTACAACGTCTATGCTGCCGACGACGGGTTACAAGCGAGCAAAATCATCCATGCGACCAGTGTGGATCTCATCATTTCGGACATCAAGATGCCGAACATGGACGGGATTCAGTTCTTCGAGCTTGTGCGTGGGTTGAAGAGGTATGCGGCCACAAAGTTTCTCTTCATCTCAGGCTATAAAGATGTGTACGAAGATCAATTGCAGTTGAACCCTGAGAGCGATTTCTTTTTGGATAAAACCGCGGCGCCGCAGGAAATTGTTCGCTTTATTGACAGGTTGATGTTCGGCAAGTTCGCCGAAGTGTGGGTGTAAAAAAACCGAAACCACAATCCCCGAGGATAACAGAATGAACGTCTTGCTCGTAGATGACAACTTGGATTATCTGAACTTTATGAAGGAGTCGCTGTATCTGAACGGCTACACGGTTTTCACCGCTCAAGACGGCGCCGAAGCCTGCAAGCTGCTCGGCAAGCCCGACATAGACCTGATCATTTCCGACATCAAGATGCCGACGCTCGATGGTATTATGCTGCACTCGTTTGCTCGTGAGCTTGAGCGTTACAAGAACACAAAGTTCATCTTCGTCTCAGGTTACGGCGATGCGTACGCCGACGCGTTGAGGCTGAATCCTGAAATAGATTTTTTCTTCGACAAAACAACCCCCGTTGCCGAACTCTTGAAGTTCATTGACAACTTGATGTTCGGAGAATTTGCTGGCAAGTGGGTGTGAGGGGGACACATCTACTTGCAGAGGCAGGCGCGGAGTCGCAAGACTCCGCGCCTTTTGTGTTTGCCGGAGTTCATCGCACGCGGGAACGTGCTTCGCAAGCAGAACCACTAACGCCATGCGATCATCTGCAAGATACTTGGTGGAATACCGAGGCTGAGGGTAAAGAGGCGCGTGCTGTTGGCTACAGTTTTGTGGCAACCACCACCACTCCCTGCGCCGTCTCCACAACTCCCCCGCGATCATCAATCGCTTCGAGCAGGACGATGTACACGCCGATGCGTGCTTTCTGTTTGTCATCATCGAGTCCGTCCCATACGATGCTGCCGCGTGAACCGCTCGGCTCGTTGTTCGCGAGGGTCCGGATTTTCCTGCCGACTGCGTCGTACAACCGAATGCGTATCTGCGAAACCGTGAGAGGAAGCTCGTACTGAATGATGACGAAGTCCTCTCGTCCATCGCCGTCGGGAGAGAATGGATTTGGGGTTATGGTGAGTTTCGATTGTTGTGGAAGAATCGAGGTGAAGACGCTGTTTGGTTTACCCGGCGTGCCGCCGATTGCGAGGGCACTGGTCGTCCAATTGCGGGAGATGTTCGATGGAAGCATCGGATTGATTTTTTCCAGCGAGCGCCCGGTCTTGTCTGTAACATTCGGATTATGCCACGCGGGAGAAAAGCTCACGCTGTCAATCGTGAAGCCCGATGGGTCGAGCAGCACAACGTCGTCGCCGTCATTGTTGAGGCTGAGCGACGATTGATGTGCAATCGTGAGGAGACGAGCCTCGAATGTCGTCGAAGAGAATAACCGAAGCATGCTGGAATCGGAAGCAAGGACGAAGAACTCCCCTGGTCGAACCACCTTTGGCGAAAGCGCGAGCCTGAATTCATTCACGCCAGACGAAGTTGCACGGTCGCGCACCATCCATTGGGCAACATCAATGTCCGCGTCGCTCGCATTGTAAAACTCAACATACTCTGCATTGCCCGTGAGCGGTGCAAACATGATTTCGTTGACTACAAGCGTCCGCACCGAATGCCCAACGCGCAGAATCGAGAAGGCAATGTTGTTCGATAACCGCTCATCTGGCGAGTAGCTCACGTGAGCAATGACGCGATGCACTCCGCTCGCCGGACGAGTCCATTCGACGCCAACAACCGTTGACTCGCGTGGAGCCAAGGTGAGCGGAACAGTCTGCTGATGGACCTGCTCGCCGCTTGTGCCGAGTGAATCCCCGTTCAGATCATCGAACAATTTCAACTCGAACGTGCTGCTCGGAAGTTTTCCGACGTTGCGCACGACGATGTGCAGTCGCGCATTCTCGCCCGGACGAATCGTGTCGGACGAAACGCTGACGAGCCGCAGGTCGTTGTCGAGACGAACGTGCGAGTTTCTCCTGGTCGGCGTTGCGCCGAGCGAATCGCCCGACGTTGCCCAATTTGCCGAATCGTTTGCTGCGGCGAGCGCATCAATGCGTTCGAGCGATTTGCCGTTTCCGCCACCCCACGTCGAGTGAAAAAAAACCGAATCCATCATCAAGCGTCTATTGTCGAGCAGTGCCACTGCGTCGCCGTTGTTGTTCCACAGGAATGTCGGCAGTGACGCGCTCTGCACGACGTGTTCCGATGCCGATGGATAGGCTTGGCGGAACAGCGCCGAATCTTTCGTAAAAACGAGATAGCCGTTCGGCGTGAGCGGAAGGCGAGCATTCGTGAGTTCATAGCGCGATGAGCTCGAACGATTGCCCAAGAGCCACCTGTTCAAGTCAACCGTGTCGCTGCGTGTGTTGACCACCTCGACCCATTCGGGCACTCCTGCGTTCGGCGCGTACATGATCTCATTGATACGCACCGAACCTGCCGGATAGCCGACGATGATTCTCCCCGGTCGAATGTTGTTCGTCGTATCTTCGTCCGCGCCGAACTCAACCCTCGCAATGTGCACGTGTGTTCCGGCCCGAACGTTCCTTTGTGGGAACGAAATCGTCACTGAGTCGAGAGGCAGCAACGGAACAACACGAGTCGTCGAACCGATTAATTCGGCGGGCTGTGCAAGTGAATCTTCATTTGCATCTTCAAACAATTGAACGGTGAACGATGCAACTGTTTCCCGTCCGGGATTCCGAATCGTAACGAGGGTCACTAAAGAGTCGCTTGTAGTAGGGTAGGGCGGTACGACGCGCAGCGAATCAACGGCGAGGTCGCGATCCTTGCGCGTGAGCGAGTTGCGCTCGCCGGGTGTACTGCGTGCAGCACTGCGCGTCGTTCCCCAATTGCTCTGGTGCGTCGACGTACCGAGAGGGTCAATCCGCTCCAGCGAGCGACCGCCGCTACCGCCCCAACTCGAAGAGTAGCGAACGCTGTCGTTTGCTATTGCGCGGCTGTCGTACAATACGATTGCATCGGCTGTGTTATTGAGTGATGGAAAACTGGAAACGCCGAGAATGAGCGAAGGAATCGAAGGATGAATCGTCAGAAGCGTCGCAGGATTTTTTGTCAGCACGGCGAAACCGCCGGGAGGAATTTTCACGTCCTGCGTCGCGACCGTTCTTCGGCTCGTCCGGCTGCTGTCGGAGATGAGCCAGTTCTTCAGGTTGATCGAATCGCTTCGCGTGTTGAACACTTCTACCCACTCCGGCTCCGGACTCGTGGGTCCATACATGATCTCGTTGATGACGATGCTTTGTATGCGAAAGCCGACGTTCAGCGGTGCCGCACGCAGATTGTTCGACACATTCTGATCTGGAGGAAAAATAACGTTGCCCATAACGAGCTGCACGCCGGGCGCGAGTGCTCCAACATCCGCGCTCAGTTCAACTGAATCCGCGGCGGGAAGCGGAACTGAATGCGTGACGCGGCTCCGCAACTCCGACGGCTGCGGCAGAGAGTCGTTGTTGGCGTCAATGAAAAACTCAACCGAAAAATTTTGTGCGGAATGTTGCCCAAGATTTTTTATCTTTGCAAGAGCACGAACGGTCTCCTGCTCGGCAGGCAGCGGCGGAAGAAAACGTAAGCTCCTTAACGCGAGGTCGTCGCTCACCGCCACCGTGATCGAGATGTCGTCAATCCGCAGTGTTGCTGTCGCACCTGCGTCCGCGACCGTGCGCCAACGAAATTGTACTGCGCGACTTGTCGAAAGCACGACAGGCAAGCCGAGCGCAACGCGGACGTAGGTGTTGGGGTTCGGGTTCGCAAGCGAATCGCCGAGACGAGTGGTGAAGGTGTTGCCGCTGTCCAACGAAACCTCGACAAGCATCCGTGCATTGAACGTTGTCGAGCGACGCACGTAAAAGACAAGCGAGTCGGGAATTCTTCCCGTGAAGTCAAACAGCGGCGAAACGAGCGCCTGCGCGATTGCCGCATTCGTGATGCCGATGGAGTGTGGGCCGGAACGCGGGTTTGTCGTGCCGCTTGTGAAGTCATTCGTGCCGGGGGTTCGGTTTTGCGATGAAGTCCAGCCGCTGGGTAAGGCAGGCGGTGCAAGCGTATCGAAATTCTGTACGTGCGGGAAGTTCGAGATTTGTGCGGGGCAGACAGTGGCAAGCCCCCCCAACAACACCACGGCCGCCTGCAGATGCGCGAGCCGTTTCATCAGTTGTACA
>CAYUFU010000006.1:0-21531 GCA_964444145.1 uncultured Chitinophagales bacterium | reverse complement strand
CGAACACCCGAATTGAAGAAACGCATACTCGTCGTCGAAGAAGATTTGGGCTTGCGTATGGTGATCGAGTCCGAACTCGTGCGAGCAGGGTATCACGTTGAGCTGGTCGCGAGCGGCATCGAGGCGATTGCGAAGCTCTCGAAAGATCGCTACGATCTTGCAATCTTCGATGCACTGCTGCCGGGTAAATCGGGACTCGAATTGCTGCAGTTCGTGCGCGATCGAAGGATGCAGACGCGCGTCATTGTGCTGACAGGCATGGATGCGCTCTCCACTGCGAACCGCGCAATGAAACTGGGCGCTGACGATTTTATTCCGAAGCCCTTCGATGCAGAATACCTGCTTCATGCAGTCAAGATGGCGCTCTGGCAAAAGCGATGAGGACGAGAAGTTGTGAAACGTTCCGACGAAGGATGCCGCCCGGCGTCGCGGCATCCGCTTCTGTCGCCAGGATTGGGATGAGGTCTTCCACCATGGGCCCTGCCCTCGATACATGGTTTTCATGAGGATAACGTTTCGATAAAACCAAGACATGGAAAAGAAAAGGAAATTTCTCTTCGTCTCGCTGTCGGGCTTGATCGGCGACATCGCATGGCAAGTGTTCAAAGAAGGACACGAGGTACGCTACTTCATCAACGCGGAAAAGGAACGCGATATCTGCGACGGCTTCGTCCCAAAATCGGACGATTGGGAGAAGGACGTCGACTGGGCTGACGTCATCATTTTTGACGACACCCTTGGTCAAGGTGAGAAAGCCGAAGCGCTGCGGAAGAAAGGAAAAGCAGTCGTAGGCGGCACGCCATACACGGATCGGCTCGAAGATGACCGCTCGTTCGGGCAGGAAGAACTGAAGAGTCATGGCGTGAATATCATTCCTTATGCAGAGTTCGATTCATTCGATGCCGGTGTTCAGTACGTGCAGGAAAATCCCGGACGCTACGTTCTGAAGCCGAGCGGCGAAGCCCAAAACGTGAAACGCAATCTCTTCGTCGGTGAAGAAGACGACGGCAGCGATGTCGTGCGCATGCTCGAGGCGTACAAGAAGGCGCTTGCGGATGAGATCAGAGTCTTTCAGTTGCAAAAAAGGATCGCGGGCGTCGAAGTCGCAGTCGGCGCGTTCTTCAACGGGCATCGGTTCATCTATCCCATCAATATCAACTTCGAGCACAAAAAATTATTCCCTGGCAACATCGGACCGTCAACGGGAGAAATGGGCACCTCGATGTTTTGGAGCGAGCCGAACCGGCTGTTTCAACAGACGCTGCTCAAGCTCGAACACAAGCTTGCGGAGGAAGGCTACGTCGGTTACATTGATTTGAATTGCATTGTGAACAGCAACGGCATTTATCCGCTCGAGTTCACGGCGCGATTCGGTTATCCGACGATTTTCATTCAGCAAGAAGGGATGATAACGCCCATCGGATATTTCTTGTACGACATTGCCGAGGGTCGCGACCCGAAGCTGAAAACCAAAGCCGGGTTTCAAGTCGGTGTGCGTATCGTCTGCTCGCCTTATCCCTTCGATGACGAACCGACGTTCAATGCAATGTCGAAGAACGCCGTCATTGCATTCAAACGCGGCGTGCCGGAAGAAGTGCACATCGAGGACGTCAAGCTCGTGAACGGACAATGGCTTGTGGCGGGAACGTCAGGCGTGGTCCTCGTCGTTGTCGGGCTTGGGCAAACCATGAAGCAAGCGCAGGCACAGGCGTATGCGCGCATCAAGAATATTGCAATCCCCAACATGTACTACCGCACGGACATTGGCGACCGCTGGGCGGAGGATTCGGACAAGTTGCACACGTGGGGGTATCTCCGCTAAAGCCGCGGCGTTCACCCATGCGACGATGTTGTTGGTGAAATGACTCCTTCCTATTCTTCCTGCTACTGTCTTCTAATAGCGTACACCGAATCCCACGCGCTCAAGGCAGGCTTCGGATTGAGATTTATGTCCACCAAGCCACAGCGCGCAAACAGCGGAAGTATCGAGCCGGGCGGCGGTGGATGCGCGGCAAGATCAAGATCGGTGAAGGTGAGTTGAAATACCGCCTTCGCCTTCGCGGCGTCGAGCAACTTCATTTGATGGACAATGTATCGACGCTGCTCATCGAGCGATGATACGATGGTATCTAACGTCGCTGAACTCCATCCGCCCTCGGTGACCATGACGGGAATGGTCCTGCCCTCGACAAGCCGGGAATAATAATTTAGCGGGAGTTGTTCCGGCTCTGTGTAACCTGCCAAATAGGGATACGACGACAAGCCGAGTTCCTGAACAAAGGGAAAGTCGTTCAAGTCCGTTTCGATTCCCTGAAACACGCCGCCACTGAAGCGTCCCCACGCATAGTCCACTTGCACGCTCACGCTGAGCTTGACAGTCGCGTTGCGGGCGCGAACGTCGCGTGCCGCATCGTTGGCGACTTGGCGGATTGCCGCGTATAAATCCCGCGGCGACAATCCTCGAATCAGATTCGTCTCGAGCGCTACCCCGAGATGTTCGGGATGAAGGAGACTGTCAATGACGACTGCATAGCGGCGGTAGAGTTGCTGGATCGCAGGTTCGCGAATGCTGCGTCCGCGCGCCACAAGTGTGTCGGCTTCGCCGGCGCGGTTTAAGCCATTGCCGGGGTCGAGATAAACATAGAGCTCATGTCCTTTGAAGCGGAAGTAATTCGCTAAGCCTAATTGCTCACGCACAACCAGCGTTTCGGGGGAAACGCCATCGAGCAGTTCGCCCCACGGCATCTCGAAGCTGATGATCGCAGCGTCGGCGCGGCGCGACCACATGTCAATCGAAGCGATCGCGAGATTGATGTCCGCTCTCGGCGGAATGCCGGAAAAGCCCATGCGGTAGTTGCGGGTGGGAGGAGGAGGGGGTGACTGCGTTCCATCACTCTTACATGTCGCAAGCAAGGTGATGAGAAAGAAACATGCCGCCACGAGTGAAAACAGTGAACTCGTGGTGTTCAGTCCGCCGCGTGCAGCAAAAGAAGATCGTTTGTTGCATCGGGTAATCGGGTGGCTCATGCTGCGAAACATTTTTTTCAAGTCTTCAATCCCGAAGGTACGCCTGCACACTAATCCAACTCCAAGTCAATCGTGTTCGCTCCCGGATCCATGCCGCCTTCCCAATAGAACGGCTCGCGCTTCACGGCGCGTGTGCCCAGTTCATTCATTGTTGCGGCGTCGTATAGTCGCCCGTTCAACATCACGTACTTGATTGACTCGCTGTTGCGAATGTGTTCCAATGGATTTTTTTCCAGCACGATAAGGTCGGCAAGTTTGCCGCTTTCGAGTGAGCCGATGTCGTCGTCGAGTCCGATGTATTGGGCGCCGTTGAGTGTTGCTGCGCGAAGTGCTTGCATCGGCGACATGCCCCCTTGCACGAACATCCACAATTCCCAATGCGCACCCAAACCTTGGAGTTGACCATGTGCGCCTAAGTTCACTTTCGTGCCGGCGTCTGCCAACGCTTTCGCCGCTTTGGCGTTTTCAATATGACCCCAATCGTCTTCCTCGACTTTCATTCCGCGGCGTGAGCGCGCGTCAACGATTGCGCGGGGCACATACGTGAGCAGCCGTTTGTTCTCCCACACCTTCGTATTCGCATAGAAGTAGTTCTCGCCCATCAATCCGCCGTACGTGACAATCAACGTCGGCGTGTATTGTGTTTGTGATTTTGAAAAGAGCGTAAGGACATCGTTATAGAGCGGCGATACGGGGAGCGAATGCTCGATGCCCGTGTGGCCATCGAGAATCATCGTCATGTTCCAGAAAAACGTCGAGCCGCCCTCAGGCACGACCATCATCTGCAACTCACGTCCTGCCTGAATGATTTGCTGGCGCTGGTCGCGGCGCGGTTGATTGTAGCTTTTCACGCTGAACGCGCCCACCGCATTCAGTCTTCGCAAATGCGACATGGCGTCGTCGAGCGAATTGACGACTGCTTTGTAGCTTCCCTCTGCGCCGTAGAGAATTGTTCCCGTTGAGTAGAGGCGGGGACCAATTACTTTTCCTGCTTTGATGAGTTCCGAGCTGGCGAAAATTTCTTCGGTGTCGTTCGAGGGATCGTGCTCGGTTGTGACGCCGAACGCGACGTTCGCGTAGAACGCCCAGTTCTGCTGCGGTGTGATGCCGATGCTCCCCGCAGGTCCGTGCGCGTGAACGTCAATCATCCCGGGCATGATGAATTTGCCTGCGACGTCAATCGTTGTTGTTGATGGCGGAATCGTAATTGCACTCGCCGCGCCAATTGCCTTGATGCGGTTCTGCTCAACAAGAATTGTCGCGTTCGGCAAAACCTCATCGCCCTTCATCGTAATCACCGTCGCCCCGACGAGCGCGATGCTGCCCGTTGGTTTATCGAAGGTTGATTTGAAGCTGATGTTGATTCCCACAGTGTCGGGTTTCTCCTGGACGCTGTCCTTTGCGCCGTCAACGAACTTGAAAGTATTGTCCAACGTTCGCGAAAACAATTCGGGACCGAGCGACCAGTAAACCGTTTTACTGTTTGGCGACCAGTGCAAGTACATTCCTGCGTCGCGTGTAATTCGCTTCACTGGAAAGTCACTCGTGCTCGGACCGATGGAAACGGCTTGGCCCGTCAGGGGGAGCGTAGCGATGTAGGAATTGTATCGTTCGGTGAATGCCACCCATTGCTCGTCAGGCGATGGAACGATTTGCTGCGCATTGTCGGATGTGAGATGAACCCGTCTGTCGCTGCCCGTCAGGTTCACACTGATGAGCGCGATCTTTTCGCCTTCGTTTGCCGTGAGAAAAACTCTATCCCCCTTTTTGTTGAACATCGGGCTTGCGCCTTCATGAGTAATAAATGTGGCGACTCCTCCGTCTGCTGACATCCAATAGATGCCTGGGTCGTTGGTGAAGGTCTGTCCGCGCAAATAGTCCCCCCCGTTTTTCACAAAGACAATTCGCTTCCCGTCTCGTGAAAATGATGGTTCGGTGTACGTTCCTTTCACGCTCGTGAGTCTGATGCCCGCGCCGCCGCTTGATTTCACTTTGTACACTGCGCCCTTGTCTTTGTCGAGCCACGTTGAATAGACTATCCAGTTTCCATCGGGTGACCATGAGGGATAGAACTCAAAATGCTTGTCGCTTGTAAGGCGCTTTGGTTCGCCATTGGGAAGCCGCTTGATGTACAAATGTCCGAGCGCTTGATAGACAACTGATCTTCCATCAGGAGAAGTCTGAACCCAGCGTAGCATCTTCACTTCGAATTTATCGGGGGCGACCTTCTGCTTGAAGCGCAAGGCTTCGGTGATGGTCTGTTTTACTCTTGCAGTGAAGGGAATTTCAGTTGCTTGCTTGGTCGCGATATTTACCTTCCAGATTTTTCCCTTCGCGGAAATAACTATGAACTTGTTGTCGGGCGTCCAAGAAAAATTGGGGTACAAACCGAATATTGCCCATGCCTCTTGTGCGTCTTTGTCAAGTTGATCCCAAATTGGAAACTCTTCGCTTGTTTCGATGTTGCGGAGGTAGAGAACGGAGTTGAGACGAACGCGGCGTATAAAAGCAATGAACTTTCCATCGCGTGATGGAGTGGGACGAACCGAGCCGCCGTTGCCGTGAATGTAGCGAGTGGTCTTTCCCGTTTCGCGATCAAGACGGTTGATGACATAAATAACACCGTAGGGGTCACGATTGTAGTCGAATTGATTTCCGGGGCTAACATCCTCATCGTAATAGACGTAGCGACCGTCGGGAGAGATTGCGGGGTCGGCGGCGTTCTGCTGCCAGTTGCGTCGCTTGGTCAGTTGTACGCCATCGCCGCCGCTGATGTGATACATCCACATCTCGCCTGCGCCCAGCGAGCGTGTGTTGCGATAATGTTTGCGTGCAATCAGGTATTGCCCATCGGGAGTCCAGACTGCATTATTCGTTTGCCGATCTTTTTCTTTCGTCACAGAGTGAGCGTTCTTTCCATCTGCATCCATGAGCCAGATGTTATCGCAGCCTTCTCGGTCGCTGGTGAATGAGATCCTCTTTCCGTCGGGAGAGAATCGCGGCTGCGTTTCGTATGGCGTTCCGCCGCTCAACAACGTTGCGCTGCCCCCCTCAATCGGCATGGCATAGATATCGCCAAGCAGATCGAAAACAATTTTCTTCCCGTCGGGACTCACGTCCAATGAAATCCATGTTCCTTCCTTTGTTTCAAACTCGATATCCTTCGAGGGACCGTGCGATGCGGCAACGTTCCATTTGTGGTCGGCTTTCTTCGTCGTGTCTTTCTCGTGCGCAATGGCTTGATACGAGAGCAACGTTGACAGGGTAATACACGCTGTTACTGTTCGTTGTCGGAACATGGTAAGTCGTCCTTGTTGTGCTATGAATATTGTATGATGGTTGAGAATTCGAGGTATGCTTCACTTTACGTACAATGACGGACAACGAGGTCGGTGAGTATATCCTCAAAGCCGCAAAGAATCGGCCGATGTCGTTTTCGAGGAAATGGGCTTTGCATTACGCTGCAAGAAACTGGCGTACGCATGAAGATGCCCCAAGCGGCGGATAAGCGTCTTCGCTATGTGTCGCTTGGTTTATTGTGTCTCGTGGCATTCAATCTAATGACAAATACAGACTTTCACAACCGGCTTGGGTTTGCATTTCACTCATCTCTTTCTTACCCTTTATCAGTTTTTTTCATAAGTCTAATGACGAAAGTGCAATACCTTGCGTGGTTTGATGAAGTAGTCAAACCGACGGAGGCAATATTCAGCCGAGTTCCACGCGAGCAACTTGATTGGAAGCTCACGGAGAAATCGTTCACGCTTGGACAACTTCTCCGACACATTCCCGGCTCGCTGGCGTTTTTTGCAATGGTAATGAACAATGAGGAGTTGCCGTACAAATCGTTGCGTGAAATCATGGTCGCAAATCGCAATCACGAATCATCAACCGTCGAGGAAGGAATTGCGCGCCTGAGCGAATGCGTTCACAAGTTCAAGAGCGCTGTCGAGCGGTTGAGCGAAGAACAGTTTCAACATGGACTATTGGATACACCCCAGAAGGGAACTGTACAGTACTGGCGCTATTGCGCGTTTGCGTTGGAGCATCACATTCATCACCTCATGGAGCTGCACGTGAATTTGAAGGTTCTCGGCGTTGACGTGAACACAAAGTCACTTTATGTTGGATGAAGCGATGGAAGAAAAAATACCCGCCATCTTAGTCATTGACGACGACCTGTCGTACATCGAGCTGACGACGATGATGTTGAAGCTCGAAGGCTATCGTGTGCTCACCGCAACCGACGGCGGCACGGGCTGGAAGGTCCTCGACAAAGAGAATCCCGAAGTCGTGCTCCTCGATTGGAATCTTCCCGAAGTCAGCGGCATCAATCTCATCAAGCAGATCAAAGACGAGAATCGGCGCACCACGTCGCCCTACGTCATTATGGTAACGGCGCGCAAGGAAGTCGAATACCGTATCGAAGGCATGGAAGCAGGCGCGGATGACTACCTCGTGAAGCCGTTCGATCGCAAAGAACTTCTCGCTCGGTTGCGTGTGGGGCTTCGCACGGTTGCGTTACAGCGCGAAGTTGCAAATCAAGCGCGCCAGAAAACCGTCGTCGAGATGGCAGTCTCCATTTCACACGAAATTGCCAACCCACTTGCGACCGCCATGCTTCTCCAGCAGCGGCTCGGACGCAATTCCGCCATTGCAGAAGTACCAAACGTGCGTGACGACCTCGAACTGCTCGGCAAACAACTGCAGCGAATCGAGACGCTCGTCCGCCGCGCGCAGTCCATCGAGAATGTCGTCTCCGTTCCATATGCGGAGAACATCACGATGATCGATTGGCATCAGGGCACGGTGGAAGAGCGGAAGAAGCCGTAGACCATTCTCCCTGCCTCTCATCCTACTCTTCAGGCGAACCGTTCAAGACTACTGAACTATTACTGGACTGTGGTCTGCAGGAGAGGACCCGTATTCTCTTACAAGCGTGCCACATCCTTCCTACAACGATCAAAGAATCATGCAAAAGCAGACCTTGCCTTGACCCTTTTCATTCCCTTGCGGCATCAAACACTCAAAAACCAGACAACCTCACTTTATACATAGGAGCAACGAGCTACGTATGGAGCATCTCACGAAAGAAACGTTCCAGCAAAAAATCTTTAACTATGAAACAAACAAGGAGTGGAAGTTCGAAGGCGAACTGCCTGCCATTGTTGACTTCTACGCCGATTGGTGTGGTCCGTGCAAAATGATCGCGCCGGTGCTCGAAGGGCTGGCTAAGGAATACGCGGGCAAAGTGAACATCTACAAAGTGGACACAGACAAAGAGCAAGAGCTTGCCGCCGTCTTCGGCATTCGCAGCATACCTTCGATTCTCTTCATCCCGAAAGAAGGGAAGCCGCAAATGGCGATGGGCGCAATGCCGCGTGAAGGATTCATCGAGGCGATTAACACGGTGTTACTTGGCGTCTCCAAAAATTGAAGGCGAGCGAAATTGTTGTATATTTTGGAGAAGAGAATAACGCTCTAAAGAGCCTGCGTGAACAGTACGTCAACTTGTAAAGCGATTCTCTGGAATCGCCTATTACGCTCGCGAGAACGACACCGAGCTGTCGTTCAGAAGCCGACTGCATCTGGAGTCGGCTTTGCGTTTTTCTTGGAGACCATTGCATGACAGAAACGTTGCTCATCGTCTCGACGATCTTGCTCGTCGTCCTTCTCGCTGCTCTCGTCTTCTTGATCTCTAGAAGTTCGAGAAGCGAAGGGATGCGGCGCTTGGCACAAGAGCTTTCGGTGTTGCGGGAGAACGCAGAGCGGCTCGAACGCTCGCTGCGCGATGAGTTCGTTCGGGGCAGAGAGGAGCTTGGAACCCACTCTGCTCAACAGCGTCGCGAGTTGAGCAGTTCGCTCTCCTCGTTCGCCGACGACGTGCGCGGACAGATGACGGGCATCGCCTCGGTTCAGAAAGACCAACTTGAACTCTTCTCGCACCAACTCTCTACGCTCACGGTTACCACTGAACAGCGGCTCGAGAAAATGCGCGACACCGTCGAGGCGAAATTGAAATCGCTTCAAGAGCAAAGCGAGAAGAAGCTAGACCAGATGCGGGCGACGGTGGATGAAAAGCTGCACGCGACGCTCGAACAGCGCTTGGGTGAATCGTTCAAACTTGTGAGCGAACGACTGGAGCTTGTTCACAAAGGCTTGGGTGAAATGCAGTCCCTTGCGAGCGGCGTCGGTGATTTGAAAAAAGTGCTGACCAACGTGAAAACCCGCGGCGTCTGGGGCGAGATTCATCTTGCCAACTTACTCGAGCAAATCCTAACGCCGGAACAATACGCGAAAAATGTTGCAACAAAATCAAACAGCAACGCTCGCGTGGAGTTTGCCATCAAGCTTCCCGGCAGCCCCGAGCGCGGCGAATTTGTCTGGCTTCCGCTCGATGCAAAGTTTCCACAGGAAGATTATCAACGACTCGTTGACGCCGCGGAGCAAGCCAATCCGCAACTGGTGGATGAAGCGGGAAGAATGCTCGAAACGCGCATCAAGACGGAAGCGAAGACCATCAGGGAAAAGTATCTCGACCCGCCTCGCACGACAGACTTCGCCATCATGTTTCTACCGACCGAAGGATTGTATGCGGAAGTGACCCGTCGCTCCGGCTTGATGGAATTGTTGCAGCGCGACTATCGCGTGACTGTCGCGGGACCGAACACGCTCGCAGCATTTCTCAACAGTTTGCAAATGGGATTTCGCACGCTCGCCATCGAGCGGCGGTCGAGTGAAGTGTGGCAATTGCTCGCGGCGGTGAAAACCGAATTCGCTCGCTTCGGCGATATTCTCGACAAGACTCAAAAAAAACTGCAAGAAGCGAGCAAGACAATCGAGGATGCGTCGAAGAAGTCAAAAACGATTGAACAGAAACTGAGGCACGTACAGCAACTGCCTGCCGGAGAATCGTCACGGCTCTTGGGAAATCCCGATGCGTTGGAATGAGCACCACAGAGAGAACGGAGGAAACAGAGAATTATTTGAAGATCTTTTTTCTCTGTTGTCTCTGTTCCCTCCGTGGTTCAATTCACAACCTCGAAATACAAGAGACTTGGCGGAGGTAACAGAGGATTATCTGAAGATGTTTCTTCTCTGTTCTCTCTGTTACCTCTGTGGTTCAATTCACCGCCTCAGCCTTTGCGACTCTCTCCTGCAACAAACTGATGAAATACAAGAAACTCGGCATCGGCATTGCCTTGTCGAGCTTGAAATCCATAGAAGGATTTTCCACGTCAACAACATCCCGCAACTCGCGGTAACCTGAGTTCCAAGCGAACATGATATCTCTCAGCTTCTCGTCCGAGCGAATGTTTTTGTAGAGATTGATGCCGTTCATCTTCGGCATCGAAATGTCGGAGATGACGAGGTCGAATTTCTCCTGCCGCAGTTTTTCCAACGCCGCCTCGCCGTCGTGCGCAATCGCCGCGCTGAACGAATGCAGGCGCAAAACCTCTGCCATCAAGTTGATATAGACGGGGTCGTTGTCCACCAAGAGGATTTTCATCGTCGCTCCTTTTCCTTCACGGTTTGATCGAGGCGGGAGAATTCTCCACCCACGCTTGCAAGTGTGATACCAGAACATGATTTCTCCCTGTCTGAGAAAATCGTCTCATTCACTTATGAAGTGTCACGCCCGTGCGTGTTGATTCTTCAGATATCCTCCCTGCCTTTGTGTCCTTCTGGAAACTCAATCCTTCCTCGCTGGCTTTTCTGCATTCCGTTGTTACCATGACTGCACATTGAGCGAAGACTTTTTTTGGATATGTTTTGGGGGCAACGATGAAAGAACCCCGATACTAATGCTAATAGCATATACCCGTTCCAAACAACGGATGGCGTAGTAACGTGGCATAGCCGCTACAGGTCGCTCCTACGGAGCATGGATTTGTGTTTCGTTTGAATAACTACAAACAGA
Organism: uncultured Chitinophagales bacterium; assembly: GCA_964444145.1. GTDB lineage: Bacteria > Bacteroidota > Ignavibacteria > UBA10030 > UBA6906 > CAADGV01. The sequence goes on along the minus strand of CAYUFU010000006.1, from coordinate 10,583 downwards.
TCGCACCTACGTTGCTAAACACTCATCGCCGGGCAATGCCCTCAGAGTGAGTACGTCACGCTCAAAGTCTATGACCTGCTCGGTCGCGAAGTCGCGACGCTGGTGGATGAGGTTCATGCTTCAGGGTTCAAGTTAGTCGAGTTCGATGCGTCTCGTTTCGCGAGCGGCGTGTACATTTACAAACTTACTGCGGGTACATATTCCGCTTCGAGGAAACTCATCGTCGTGAAATGAGTTTACTGAAAATTGCCGCAAGCAGAAAGGGCGAGTTGAACGACTCGCCCTTTTTGTTTCCCGCCGATACGCGTATATTATCCAAGCCTTTCCGCGTTCCCGATCATAGTCCTTTGAATGTCATGAACACCACCGCTTCCGTTGACGACGTTTATCGCATCATCTACAACAATCATCACGATCCGTTTCAGGTGCTCGGCGCGCACGAGATGAGCCTTGACGGAAAGCCGTGCGTTGTCGTTCGCGCCTATCTGCCCGATGCGGAAACTGTTTCTGTCGTTGAGAAAAAATCTCCCCCGAAGCGAAAATCTTCGACGACAAGAACTCCTGCGAAGAAAAAAACTCCATCTGCTCCAAGAGAATACGCGATGGAGAAGATTCACGACGAAGGGTTCTTTGAAATCGTTCTCAAAACGAAGAAAAAAGTATTCCCCTACTTATTGAAAAAAACGACGAAGAGCGGCGCAGTTGAAGTGTTCCATGATTCCTATTCATTCCTGCCGACCTTAACGAACGACGATATTTATCTGTTCAATGTCGGTGACAACCACAGGATCTATGATAAGCTTGGAGCGCATTACGCAGAAGTGCATGGCGTCGGCGGCATTCAATTTGCCGTCTGGGCGCCGACGGCGCGGAGTGTGAGCGTTATCGGCGATTTCAATGGATGGGATCAGCGTCGTCACGCGATGCGTGTTCTTGGCTCCTCCGGCGTGTGGGAGATCTTCATTCCCGGCTTGCCCGAAGGCGCGCTCTACAAGTTTCGCGTTAAAGCGCAGGACGGACTCGTTTTGGACAAGACAGATCCGTATGGGTTCGAGATGGAAGTGCGTCCGCGTACTGCAGCGAAGGTCAACTTCCTGCGAGGGTATGAGTGGGGAGATCAGGCATGGATGGAGCAGAGACGACAGGGGGACAAGTTTGCACGACCGATCTGCATCTATGAAGTCCATGCCGGTTCATGGAAACTCCGCGAGGATGGCGAATGGCTGGGGTATCGAGAATTGGCACATCAACTTGTCGAGTATGTGAAGGAGATGGGCTACACGCATATCGAGCTGATGCCGATTGCCGAGCATCCATACGATGGCTCGTGGGGGTATCAAGTAACAGGCTACTTTGCGCCAACGAGCCGCTTCGGCTCGCCGAATGATTTCATGTACTTGGTGGACTATTGCCATCAGCACAATATCGGCGTGCTGCTGGATTGGGTGCCCGCGCATTTTCCAAAAGATATACACGCACTCGGCTTGTTCGATGGAACCCACGTGTATGAGCACGCCGATCCGCGCAAGGGCCAACACATGGATTGGGGAACGTACATTTTCAATTACGGTCGGAGCGAGGTCAAAAATTTTCTCATCAGCAACGCGCTGTTCTGGCTGGAAAAATATCACATTGACGGTCTGCGTATCGATGCCGTTGCTTCGATGCTCTATTTGGATTACTCGCGCAAAGAAGGAGAGTGGATTCCAAACGTGTACGGTGGCCGTGAAAATCTCGAGGCGATTGATTTCCTCAAGCATCTCAACAGCGTGGTGCACAAGTATTATCCCGACGCGCTGATGATCGCGGAAGAGTCCACGTCGTTCCCCGGCGTGTCGCACGATCTCGAACACAACGGACTCGGCTTCGACATGAAATGGAACATGGGCTGGATGCACGACATGCTCGAATATTTTTCGTTCGATCCCGTCCACCGCGCCTTTCATCACGGCAAGCTCACCTTCGCGGCGTGGTACGCCTGGAGCGAGCGGTTTCTACTCCCACTCTCGCATGACGAAGTAGTTCATGGCAAACGCTCACTCCTGGACAAAATGCCCGGCGACGTGTGGCAGAAGTTCGCAACTCTGCGCGCGCTCTACGCGTTGATGTACGCATTTCCTGGAAAGAAGCTTTTGTTCATGGGGGGCGAATTCGGCCAGTGGCACGAATGGGATTTCGAAGATGAGCTTGACTGGGCGCTGCTCGAACATGAAAAGCACAGAGGTTTGCAGAAACTTGTGCGCGACCTGAACGCGCTCTATGTTTCCGAGCGGGCGCTCCACGAAGTGGATTTCTCTCACATGGGATTCGAGTGGATTGACTTTTCGGATTCCGCGAACAGCATCATTTCGTTCGAGCGGAAGTCGAAGGACGGCAATCAATCCGTTGTCGCAGTTTTCAACTTCACGCCGGTGGTGCGCTACGGCGTTCGCATTGGCGTGCGGCATGACGGGTTGTACTCAGAGTTACTCAATACCGACGCAACCGCTTATGGTGGAAGCAACGTCGGCAACGAGGGAGAAGTGAAGTCGGAGCCGGTGGCAATGCACAACCGCGATCATTCCATCACCTTGACGCTTCCGCCTCTCGGCGCGTTGTACCTCAGGAAAAAGGTAGAGGAGAAGAAGTAGTCAACCATGGTATTAGAATAATTTAATATAAAAACATATAAATCGTACAAATCGGCTATTGCATACATAATATACTTTTCGTATATTAATGGTGCACAAAATGAACTACCCCTTAACTGGAGAGCCGAATGAACACAGACACACAACAGAGCCGATTTGTGGAGATCATGATACCGTACTCCGACCAACTCCATTCGTACGGATATTACTTGACTGGTGACAAGGAACAGGCGGCAGACCTTCTGCAGGAAACCTACCTGCGAGCCTTTCGCTTCTTCGACAGATTCGAGGAAGGAACAAATGCCAAAGCCTGGCTCTACACCATTATGAAGAATACGTTCATCAACACCTATCGCCATGCGAAACGAACCCCGACGACGGTAGAGTTTAACGATGAGTTATTCACTGGTCCGACCGGCAATGCTTTTGGCGATATGGACAGTTCTCTCGAACATGCCTTAGGAGATGATGTGGTCCGCGCCCTTGCGTCGCTTCCTGAAAAATTCAAGAGCATTATCATCCTGCGTGATATTGAGGATATGCCCTATGAGGAAATTGCAGAAGTGCTCAACATTCCCATCGGTACAGTACGATCGCGTCTGCACCGAGCCCGGTCGGTGTTGTTCTCACGTTTGAAATCCTATGCGAAGGCAGTGGGGTATGACGTGAGTGAACGTTTCCATATGAACGAAGTTGCACTGTCACAGTAACAGAAACTTTGTGCAATGAAGAAAATCATCATCATAGGGTCAGGCTTCGGCGGACTCGCAGAGGCGATTCGCTTGCAAGCGCGAGGCTTTGATGTCGTGCTCTTCGAGAAGAGGGCGAAAGTCGGCGGCAGAGCATATCAACTGGAGAAGAGCGGCTACACGTTCGATATGGGTCCATCGCTCATCACTGCGCCGTTCATCATTGAAAGTGTTTTTCGCGCTGCGGGCAAACGCATGAGTGAGTACATTGATGTTGTTCCACTGGACCCTTTCTATCGCATTTATTTCCATGACAAGACGTTCATGGATTATACAGGCGATGCCGAACGCATGAAGGCAGAAATGGCGAAGTTCAACCCTGCGGACGCGCTGAACTACGACAAGTTCTTCAACGATGTGCAGCCGATCTATGATGCCGTAATTAGCGAAGGACTTGGTGCGACGCCGTTTCTCACTTGGAAGTCGTTCTTGAATTTCGTTCCCCGGGCGCTGGCGCTAGGGGGACTTCGTCCCGTGTATTCGTTTGCTGCACGCTACTTTCAGGATGAGAGAAATCGTTTTGCGTTTTCGTTTCATCCGCTCTTCATCGGCGGATCGCCGTTTCGTGCGCCGAGCATTTACATCATGATTCCATATTTGGAAAAAGTTGGCGGCGTGTGGTATGCGAAGGGCGGAATGTACAGTTTGGTGAAAGCGTTCGAACGGCTGTTTCTCCAACTTGGCGGAAGACTTTACACCAATGCCGAAGTTGAGGAGATTGTTGTGGAGAAGGGAACAGCGCAAGGCGTTCGCGTCGGCGGCGAGTTTCATGCTGCAGAGGCGGTGGTCTGCAATGGTGATGTTCCTTTTGCGTACAAACAGCTCATCGCGCCGGAGCATCGCAAGAAATGGAACGACGCACGATTGGATCACCTGCATATTGCCATGAGTTGTTTCTTGCTGTATATTGGAGTGCGGAAACGCTATCCGCAGCTGAAACATCACACGCTTATCTTGAGCCGGCGCTATAGAGAACTGGTCAGCGATATATTCGACCGGAAAGTCCTTGCCGAGGATTTTTCGCTCTATCTTCACGTTCCTACGCGCACAGACGATTCGATGGCACCGCCCGGTTGTGAAAGCATGTATCTGCTGGTCCCGGTCCCCCATCTCGGCGCCAAGATTGATTGGCTGCGGGAGGCAGAGCCATTCAAACAGCGCATCATGAATTTTCTCGAGCATGAATTCGGTTTGACCGACCTGCAACGCAACGTCGAGGTGTTGGAGATGTTCACGCCGCTTGACTTTGAATCGCAGCTGAATTCGTACCTGGGCAACGCCTTTGCTATTGAACCGCGATTGACCCAAAGTGCGCTGTTCCGTCCGCACAATAAGAGCGAGGATATTGAACGACTCTACTTCGTCGGGGCGGGGACGCACCCCGGCGGTGGCGTACCGGGCGTGTTGCTTTCCGCCGAAGCCACTGAAAAATGTGTGCTTGCCGATCTCGGCATTCCGGGCACGACCCCTAAGCTCAATGCAGTTGCGCATGAGCTGGAGGAACCATAGGATGGCAATCCTCTGTGTACTCTCCCTCGTATTTTTAGGGGCGGTGTCGTGAACAAGACGATTCTCTCGACAGCGGATGTTGCACGATTGTTCAACGTGACCGAGACGACCGTGAAGCGATGGGCGAACGACGGCACGTTGAAATGCATGAAGACCCCGGGCGGACATCGGAAGTTCGAAATGAAACACGTCGTAGATTTTTCTCAGACACTGAACTTCGAACCATCCGGTACGTTAAGGCTGAAGGATGAAGATGCGCTCGCACAAAACATTCAACTTGCGATTTTGTCGCGCGATTTTCCCGCGTTAAAGAACGCGTTTCTGAGCAAGGCGCTCTCGCCAGATAGACGCGACCTGTTCATCTACCTTTCGTATCTCTACCAGCATCGGATCGAGTTATGGGAGATTTACGATTTGATAATTGCTCCCGCAATGCGCGACATCGGTGAGCGTTGGATACGCGGCGACCTGACGATTGATCAGGAACATCGAGTCTCCTACGAGACCCTAGATGCCCTCGCAAAGTTGCAAACGCAGATTCACCTCAAACCCGAACGGGGCTTAAGCGTCGTATGTGCCTGTCCCGGCGAAGAACAGCACGAGATCGGGCTTCGCTGTGCATCCTATTTGTTCGAGTCACAAGGTTGGAAAGTGTATTATCTCGGTGCACGCACACCGAATGAATCCATCATCAGCGCGACGAAAGATATTCGTCCAACCAGTGTATGTCTGTCGCTAACGCACGTGCGTTCACAATCGGAACTCGATGCACTGCACGATTTGTTGAATCTGCTCAGAAAGCAGCACACGAGTGTGATCATTGGAGGACAAGCAGTGTGTGGTATGAAGCCCTTGTTGAGCGCCCATGCCGCCACCTATTGCAGCGCGCGCGAATTGTTGGAGTTTATGGTCAAGTGCGAAGACGCGCAAAAGAATTGAGCGCGTCGCATGATGTTCTTCTTCGTTCTCTTACAACTACCCTTTATCCCCTGAAGGTGAGGCTATGAATGGATTTCTTGAGGTTGAGGTGCTGCGGGAGAATTTCCGCCAATGCAAACTGTACACCCGTCAACACGCAAAGTCGTTCTATTTTTGCTCGCACGTTCTCCCCAAACAGAAGCGGAATGCCGCGTACGCCGTCTATGCCTTCTGCCGCTATGCCGATGAAATCGCCGACAATGCTGTTGCCGTGAACGACATTCCGCAGGCACGCCGACGCCTCGATGATCTCCGAAACCAATTACGCTACGTCTATGCCAATAGCTCGCTGATGGACAAGAGGCTGTCTGCCTTTCGTGACACTGTCTTTCGGTATGGAATTCCTCAGGAATACTTCAGCGACCTCCTGCGTGGTGTTGAAATGGATTTCACGAAACATCGTTTTGCGACATTCGGTGAGCTGCAGGAGTATTGTTACTGTGTCGCATCCGTTGTCGGCTTGATCATGACGAAAGTGTTTGGTTCCTCAAGCGATGAGGCGCTCCGCTACGCCGAAGATTTGGGCACGGCAATGCAGCTCACGAACATCCTCCGCGATATCGGCGAGGACGATCAGCGAGGGCGGGTGTATTTGCCGCAAGACGAGTTACGCCATTTCGACTATTCTGAGCATGAACTCCACAATGGTGTCATCAACGAAAACTTTATGCGCCTGATGCAGTTCAACATCGCGCGTGCGCGTGGTCTCTATCAAAGCGCTCAGCGCGGTATTCCGATGCTCACCAATGATGGCTCGCAGTTCTGCGTTCGCCTCATGAGCCGAACCTACGGGAGAATTCTCGACGCGATCGAAGCCAACGAGTATGACGTGTTCTCGACTCGCGCGTTCGTTCCACTCCGAAAGAAGATGATCATTGCCCTGGGGGCGTTCGTCGGTTCGTCGTCGAAAGACTGCCTCGGTCCTGAACGCACAGAGCAGATTCCCGCCACGATCCCGGTTCAACAACTGTAGGTGAACATGCAACTTCAAGAAAAAACCAACGGTGCGAAAATCGAATATGTGCGAGCATCCATTGAAGCGCGCATCGAGGAGAGCCTTGCCCCTATTGAGCCTGCCACCTTGCGCAAGGCGATGATGCACAGTGTGTTCGGGGGCAAGCTCGTTCGCCCCATGCTGACGTTGCTTTCCTGCGAGGCGGTAGGAGGGAAAACGCATGCAACACTCGATGCCGCGACCGCAGTCGAATTACTGCATTTGTCGTCGCTGATTCACGACGATATCATGGATGCCTCTGCGATGCGACGCGGGCGGACAACGGTGCACACAGAATTCGGTGTGCCGCTGGCGATTCTCGCTGGGGATACGTTTGTCGCACTTGCGTTCCAACTCATGCAAAGCCTGCACTCACCGAATAAGGATGACATTGTCACGGTCTTTACGCAAGCGTTCCGCCACGTGTGCGAAGGACAAGGTTATGACCTGGCATTGACAAACACAAACTGCGCAGAGAGCGACGCGCATACGACGATGGTGGAGAAAAAAACGGCGAAGCTTTTCGAGGCTGCCGCAACCATCGGTGCGCTCTGTGGGACAATCAATCGCGAGCACATAGATGCGCTTGCGCTCTTCGGCTACAATGTGGGCATGGCATTTCAGGCGCAAGATGATTTACTTGATGCGACGGGAAACGAGCGTCATCTCGGCAAGCCCGTCGCCGTGGACGCACGCAACAGGCGCGGTACGTTTTTGAGTCTCGTGTATCCGTCGCGGGACGCCTCCACGAAACTCGAGCATGCCGTTGCTGCTACGACGAGTATCGTGGAAACCTACACCAAGAATGCTTGCCGCGCTCTCGATGCGCTTCCGCCAAGTGAGGCGCTCACAGGGTTGCGGCTTCTGGCAGAATCACTGGTTCATCGAAAGGATTGACCTATGCGCTTCGCATTGATCGCGTTTCTCTCGTTTGCCGCAATGGAATTTGTCAGCTACCTCGCGCATCGCTACATTTATCATGGTATCGGATGGGTATTTCACAAGAGTCATCACGAACCGCGTAAAGGTGTGTTCGAGTGGAACGACATCTTTCCGATGATTTTTGCTTCAATCGCGATTGCGGTATTCGCATACAGTTTCGGAGACCCGACCCGAACCGATATTGTTGCTCTTGCGGTCGGCATTTCGGCGTACGGGATCGTGTATTTCTTCATTCACGACCTGTATGTGCATCGCCGCGCAAAATGGATGCGGCTCAAGATTCCGCTGTTGTTGAAGCTGAAGCGCGCACATGCAATCCATCATGCCTACGGCGGCGAGCCGTACGGTTTGCTGCTGTTCTTCAAGCTCGATCAGTTGAAAAATATGAAAACGCAAGAAGATGATGTGGTATGAAGCATGCGTTTCGGCGAGCGCTGTTCATCTCTTGTTGTGGTTCGAAACTGTGAACTCGGAATACGTTCTCGTTCTTGCTGCGACACTGCTCTTCCCCCTCGTGTTGAGTTTTGACAAACGCCTCCCGATCTGGAAAAACTTCGGATCGCTCGTTCGCGTAATGCTGTTCGTCGCCGTTCCGTTTTGGGTCTGGGATGTCATCGTCACGGCGCGGGGGCACTGGTCTTTCAACAGCCAATATATCATCGGTGTTGTGTTTCTGGGCTTGCCGATTGAAGAATGGCTCTTCTTCATTGTCATTGTGTTCGTGTCGGTGTTTACTTGGGAGGCGTTGAAGGTTGTTCTCAAGGAGAAGCGGTGAAAGAGTACACTGTGCTCGCAATCGCCTCTGCGCTGGTGACGATCTGGCTCGACCGTTTTCTCCAGACACATATCCTACGCCGAAGAATCTTCTGGATATTCCTTGGGGTGATCTTTTTTTTCAAGATACTCGTCAACGGCTATTTAACCTGGCGACCAATAGTATTGTATGGCGAGCCCTTTTATCTTGGTATTCGTCTCGGCACGATCCCGGTAGAAGACTTTATCTATGGATTTAGCTTGGTTGCCCTCAGCATCATTTTCTGGGAACATCAAATGAACAAAGGACGCACGAGATGAACGTGCACACAGTAAAGAGAATACAACGGTTCTCACAACCCTTGCACACGGTGTTTTCATTTTTTCAGAAGCCCGAGAATCTTGCGCGGATAACGCCTCCACATCTCGGCTTCAAATTGCTTACGCCGTCGCCGATACAGATGAAGGCTGGTGCGGTGATTGACTATACGGTCAGCCCGTTCTTCATTCCTTTTCGCTGGACGACGTTGATCACCGAGTACGATCCGCCGCATAAATTCGTTGACCTTCAACTCAAAGGTCCATATTCGCTGTGGCATCACACCCACGCGTTTCGCGAAGTCGAGGGCGGCACAGAGATGACAGACGAGGTACGCTTCGTGATGCCGTTCTGGATTCTCGGCGATATACTTCACGCGTTGATCGTGCGCCGACAATTGGAGGAGATTTTCGACTATCGCGCACGAGTAATTGCTGACCTCCTCTCACGGAACACAACGGCTGCACAATCAATCACAACACACTCCCTCGTATGAAAGTCGTTCTTACGGGCGCAACCGGATTTATCGGTCGCAAAGTGCTTGAAACGCTCGCCTCTGCGGGACATACGGTCGTGGCCCTGACGCGCACTCCATCGTCAATCAATACTGCGAAGTGGAACACGGTCCGCGCAGTCCAGTGGGATGCCGTGCGCGTCGACGATTGGATTTCAGAGATAGACGGCGCGGACGCGGTGGTGAATCTTGCCGGCGAGCCGATTGCTGCGAAGCGATGGCGTAACCGCCAGCGGCATCGGATTATGTTCAGTCGCGTGGATGCGACACGGGCGATCGTTCATGCGATTCAGCATGCGAAGAAAAAGCCTTCTGTGCTGCTGAATGGCTCGGCAGTCGGGTACTATGGCGATGTTCCCGAAGGCGATGTGACCGAGTCGCACAAGAAAGGGGAGGGTTTTCTTTCGAACGTGTGTGAGAAGTGGGAAGAGGCGGCGCTTCTGGCGCAAAGCCACGGCGTGCGCGTCGTGCTGCTGCGAACGGGTGTTGTGCTCGGCGATGATGGAGGCGCGTTGCAGCGACTCACCCTGCCGTTCAAGTTCTTCGTTGGTGGGTGGCTCGGTACCGGCAAGCAATGGTTTCCTTGGATTCATCGGGACGATGTCGTCAATGTTATTCTGCATGCCATCAACGACAGCCGCGTGACGGGTCCTGTGAATGTTGTCGCGCCCGAGCCGGTGACCATGAAAGAATTTTGCGCCGCAGTAGGCAAAGCCCTGCACCGCCCCTCATGGGCGCCCGTTCCGGCGTTCATCCTACGCATTGCACTCGGCGAACTGTCGAGCATGCTGCTCACCGGGCAGCGCGCCATTCCCGCGAAACTCGCCGCAAGCGGCTTTCGATTCAAGTTCCCCACCGTTGATGGTGCGTTGGCGGATATTTTTTCGTAACTTTCCACCCGTTTGTGGTGGACGAAAGCCGTGTCCGTGGTTTTCCTAAGAACTGACGTTACGCAAGGCGAGTGCAACGACTCTCAGCGAAGAATCATTGAACCCTTTCAGGGTTCACACCAAAAGGGTATTACCAACACCGAGGGCATTGCCCTCGGCTATTCACATTCGTCCCTTTCAGGGACAGCTCTATGTTGGCACCATTTGGCGTAACGATTGGATGAATTCGTAGAGTGCCGACGCCGAAGGTGTCAAATACGAATAGGTCGGGGCGAAGCCCCGACAAAGAAGCGCAACGTACATGT
>CAYUFU010000005.1:0-68065 GCA_964444145.1 uncultured Chitinophagales bacterium | reverse complement strand
CATTGGGCATAACGACTGGACGAATTCGTGCGTGTCGACGCCGAAGGCGTCAAATACGAATAGGTCGGGGCGAAGCCCCGACAAAGAATGGCAACGTACATGTGAACCCTGTTCCGAAGGAATGGCTTCGCCAAAGGGGTTCAATAACATGGTTGCGTACCTCAGTAACGATGTAGAATAGCAACCGGTCGAAGCAAGAATTTCCTCGAATGAGCAGCGTTGTATGCGCGAGTTTTCCACCCTCGACACAACACGAGGTGCTTAAGAAGAACAGCGATCTAGTGCGGAATTTAGGTCGGCGGATAAAACTGATACAACATTAGATAGACAATCACGCCGGTTACGGAAACGTAGAGCCAGATCGGAAGGGTCCAACGGGCGAGGCGTTTGTGTTTATCGAAACGCTCACGCAGTGCGCGCACGAGGGTAACAGGAACGAAGTAGAGGAGCGAGGCGGCGAGTATAGTGTGGCTGATGAGAATCGTGAAATAGACGATCCGTACCGCTCCGTGCGCGGTGAATTTCACCGAGCCGATGTTGTAGTGATAGAAAAGGTATGATGCGAGAAAGAGTATCGAAGTGATGACTGCAGCGAGCATCATATGCCTATGGGCGGTGATGTTCTTCTGTTTGATAAAATAGAAGCCAAGCAACAGAAAAACTGTACAGGTGGAATTGAGAATCGCGTTGAGAAGGGGAAGGTCGGAAAAAGACATCTACAACTTATCAATCACCATGAATGCCAGGAGCACGGGGAGATACAGCAACGAAGCAAAAAAGAGCCTCCGTGCTGCGGCGTTTGATTTTTCGCGAAACAGTACGACGGCATAGTATAAGAAACCGCCGCCCGCCAGAACCGCGCCTGCGAGGTAGACCCACCCGAGATCAGAATGCTCGATCAAAAGTAAGGATATTGGTAGTAACCCAATACAGTATAAGAGGATATGCGCGGCAGTTCGCCTTCCCTCCCTATCTAAAACCGTGAGAATCGGATAGCCAGCCCGTTCGTAATCGCGACGGTACATCCAGGCGAGTGAAAAGAAATGAGGCATCTGCCAAAAAAAGAGGACTCCAAAGAGCACCCACGCCTCCATCGTGATTTCTCCACGCGCCGCCGCGTATCCCATCATCGGCGGCAATGCTCCCGGTATCCCGCCGACGACGGTCGAGTACCACGTCAGTCGCTTTAACGGCGTATACAGGAAGAGATACGTCGCGAGAGTGATGACTGCAAGTGCACCCGTCAGCGCATTGGTGAAGAACGTCAACTCGACGATACCGACGACAGAAAGCAATGCACCGAAGACCAGCGCTTCAATGGGAAGAACACGCCCCGCCGGCAGAGGGCGGTTTTCTGTTCGGCGCATCAGGGCGTCGTGCTCACGTTCGATGAACTGATTCAACGCGCCGACTCCTCCCCCAACGAGGAGAGTGCCAAAGAAAACGTGAATGAACTTTATGATTGAAAAACTCTCTCCCGCGCCCAAATAGAACCCGCCAAGGGCTGTAATGACCGACAGCAGGGTCAGTTCCGGCTTCATCAACGTTGCGTAGTCAGCAAGTTTGGTAGTGCGCCCTCGACGCATCGAGTCTTCCACCGACAAGGCTGGGCTGATTCTCTGTCCTGCAGAGTCGAATGCTAACGTTCCGCTCGTTTCGAACTCAGACCTCATGTACCCTCACTGAACTCAGCCATACGTCAAAGAAAATAGCGCCGTCATCATTGCCTCTTGAGCATTGCCTTTTGTGCATTCGTTGGCTCATACACTCTCCACTTGTGGCTCGAACGACTTCTGCGCGACGCGAACCTCTTCATGAACCTTGAACCAGCCAAATGCATACACGGTCAGTGCAACGCTTGTTGCAAACAGCAATGCGCCAACCGCAACATGCGCGGTCGAAACCTGCACGCCCTTGCCTGTCCACACCGTCAGCGCACCGAGCAGGAACTGAACGAGCAACAACATGCCTTGGATGATGGCCGGCTCGCGCATTTGCGGCATGGTGTAGTTTTTCAAAACGTGAATGACATTTGCTCCGATAACGACACTGACAAGCAGCGCGCCAACGCGATGCGCAAAGTGGATCCAGATTTGGCTCACCGTGACGGGCGGCAGATCAAAGTAGGTCAGGCGATACTCATTGATCGAGGCAACGTCGTGCACGCTCGTCGGCGGAAGCCACTGTGAATACGACAATGGAAAATCCGGGATCGCCATGCCGGAACCGGAATGCCGCATGAGTGCGCCGAGTACAAGTTGCAGCAAGACCGCTACGCAGGCTGCAACTGCGAGCACTCGTGTCTTCTTCATTCTTCCGTAGTCGAGCGGCCGATGAGATTTCCATGAGGGTGAGGTGAGAATCGCCAGAATGACCGTCAATGAAAAGAACGACTGAGCAAGCGTCGCATGCGTGGTCGAAACCCAGGTCGGCAACAAGTACAGCACCGTGATGCCTCCCAACACACCTTGTGCGATAACAGCGAGCAAAGCGATCCAGCCGAGATTTCTCACCCAGCGTCGCTCCTCTGCCCTCCAGAGCCAGATGGCGAGAATCGTGGTGAGCAAGCCAACAAAGGTCGCCACCATGCGATGTCCGTGCTCATAGAAGATTCCGCCGACCATCGGCGGCATGAGCTGCCCGTACGAGAGGGGCCAATCGGGAACCGCGAGCCCCGAATCGGTGCTCGTTACTAACCCGCCGGCAATAATGAGCAAGAATGTCGCGCAGGCAGTCGCGACAGCAAACCAATGTAGTGCGATATTGTTTTTACTGTTCAAGATAACTCGCTTCCTCAGCTAACCATGCTTCATATTGTTCCGGCGTGTCGAGCACGACCGTACCGCGCATGCGGTAATGTCCAAGACCACATAATTGAGCGCACGCAATTTCTGCTGGTGTATCCTGCGTTGCCTGAACGGTCGTAATCCCCGCCTCCGTCAATTTCGTGAGAACGTCGTTCGTAATGAGATCTCCCTTGGTCAGCAGCGCCGAACCGTCTGCCGCTTTGTAATCGGCATCAGCAATCATGGAGGGTGTTGCGCCCTCAGCCAGTCTGAGCTGTGAGGGCGAAAATGACGACGCGAGTTTAGCGCGAATCTCTGCGGTTGTCATCGTAGCCGTAAAGGTGATCGGGATTTGTTGTCCGGGAATCGCGTCTTGCTTCACTCGCAACAACGGCAACGCAAAACTATGGATAACGTCTTTGCTGGAGAGCTTGATCAAAATCTTCTTCCCGACAGGGATGTGAAGCGTGTTGATCGTCGCGATGTCGTCTTTCGCGTCGGCATCCTCGCGGTTTAACCCAAGCGGGTTCTCTGCCGTCACGAGCTTGATATCCCGCTCGCCGAACTTACCATCTTTCCCCGGATAGTGAATGTTCCAGGCAAATTGCTCGGCGACCACGTGAATGACGACCGCATCCTTCTCGTCGGGATAGTTCGTCCAAACATTCGCCCACATCGGAATCGAAAGTCCGACGAGCAAAAATCCTTCGAAGAGCGCGACGGCGACTTCGAGATAACTCGATGCGTGCGATTTCACGCCGACGTAGTCCGCCGTGGGATTCGCCTTCTTGCGAAAGCGGATGAGAGTGTACACAAAGAAAGTGCCCCATCCGACAAACAGTACCGCCATCAACCAATGAATGACGACAATGAGGTGGTCAATGTCATGCCCATGTGCGGATGCATCAATCGGGAGCTTGAGCCATTCGTGCATATTCGTTGTCCTTTGCTAGAGAAACAAAATCAGTTCAGCCGGTCCGAGAAGCGATTGTCGAATCGCGTTGCTTGGCGGCGAAGAAAAAAAATAAACGCCGTGAGCGCTGCGAGCACGCCCCCCGTTACACCGAGCAAACTGAGGATAGCCCATTTCATACCTTGCACTTCCGCGGAATTCTGGTCCCCGAAACAACTCGGGCACGCAAGCACGGTCTCGGCGCTGCAGACCACGAGCACGACACTCAACCAGCGCAGAAGGTTTTTCACTCGCTCAGACTGTGTTTTCATATCATACTCACATGTTTCAATTTGCGCATAAAACGAACGCCGTACACAACCAAACCGGCGGCGGCAAGCAACGAGACAATACCCGCGGTAAGCTGTAGAACATCGTCGCTCGTCGCGTAGCCCTTCAACTCCCAGATCCCAAATCCAATCGCGAGCACAGTCGAGACTATGATGAATGCGATATGAAATGCTTTTAGGGACATAGGTAGTTCACGGTAATAACTTCGTGCTTCCGTTTTCCGTCAGCGTCGGTAAGAGCATCAGCAACACGAAGAACGCAGCAGTGAGCAAAAGGGTCGCGTAGATGAGCTTCTTTTCCGAGATCAAGTGCATGAAGTAACTTGCGACCAGCGATGCTTTCACTGTTGCGACCATCAATGCAACGGTAATCGCGGCGCCGACACTCAGGTGCAAATAAGAAATCGCGACCGTCACGACCGTCAGCGCCATCAGCGCGACGAACACCATGATATACTTCCGTACGTGCTTTTTGATGTCTTCAACGTGAGTAGAGTCCATCGTTTCTCCTTATATAATTGAGTATGGGAACAGCACTCGAGTGCCGCTCACAGCAAATACAGAACGGGAAAAAGAAAAATCCACACCAGATCAACAAAATGCCAATACAACCCTGCGACTTCGACGCGGTTCGTAAAACGCTGAGGGTCGGTCTTCCACATTTTGCTGCCCGGTCCCCAAAGATATGCGTTGACGATGATGCCGCCAAGAATGTGCAAGCCGTGCAAGCCCGTCAGGGTAAAATAAGTAGCGAGATACGTGCTCGAACTTGGGAAGCGACCATGATGAAACTCCGCAGAGTACTCAAAGTATTTGTTGACGAGGAAGATCACGGCGGCAAGGATCGTCAAGCCCATGTAGAGTTTGTACTTGCCAAAATCTTTCATCATGAGCGACGCCCAAGCCATCACCATTGTGACGCTGGAGCCGATGAGAATGATGGTGTTGACTGTCCCAAGCGGAATGTTCATCATCTCGTAGCCGTGGGGCCACGAGGGAGCGTTCACACGCAGGAGGACGTAGGTCGAGAAGAGCGCACCGAAAAGCATCACTTCGCTCGCGAGAAAGAGCCATATGCCCACCTTCGCGTTCCAAAGCCCTGTGTCGGGGCGCGCTGTTGAGGTATAGGGAATGTTCATGCGCTATGCCCTCTCATGCTGTGGAATGAAATCACGTGATGCGCCCGGAACACTATACTCGTACGGACCGCGATGCACTTCAGGAACATGTTCGAAGTTGCCGTGCGCAAGCGGAGGCGAGGTTGTTGCTGCCATGTCCAAGGTCGTCGCTTCCCAGACGTTGTCCGCTACTTTCTTGCCTTTCTTCATACTCCAGAAGAAATTGATAATAAACGGAATTTGCGCGAGACCGAGGCACCATGCCGAGATGGACATGAATTCATTCCATTGCAGCACACCTTGCGCGTGTGCGTACTGTGCGCCGCCATCGTATAATCGTCGGGACACCCCAGCAAGACCTTGAATGAACATCGGCATAAAGACGCCGTTGAGGAAGATGAACGAGCCCCAAAAGTGCAGCTTACCCAACATGTCGTTCATTTTGCGACCCGTTACTTTAGGATACCAATAATAGATTCCACCGAAGAGCGCAAGCAACGTTCCTGGCGCGACAACGTAATGGAAATGCCCGATGACGTAGTATGTGTCGTGCAAATGAATGTCCGGCGTCGCAAGCCCAAGCGGCAAGCCGGTCAAACCGCCGATGCCGAACATTGGAATAAATGCGAGGGCGAATAGCATCGGCGTTGTGTAGCGGATGCTCGCACCCCAGAGCGATAGAAAGAAGGCTGTAAGAATGACGATGGACGGAATCGAAATAATCATCGTCGTCGTCTGGAAGAAGGTGCTGATCGTCGTGCCCATACCGGTCATGAACATGTGGTGCGCCCAGACGACGAACGACATGAAGCCGAGAAAAATTATGGCATACACGAGCGACTTGTAGCCCCACAAGGGCTTGCGTGTATTGTTCGCCAGAATCTCGCCAACGATACCCATTGCGGGGAGAATCAAAACGTACACTTCGGGATGCGCGAGAAACCAGAACAGGTGCTGCCAGAGCAACGGACTTCCGCCTCCCGTGTTCGCCAGCGGAACCCCGCTCACCACGAGGCCGCTGGGCATGAAGAAACTGGTCCCCGCCAGCCTGTCCATCAGTTGAAGAATTCCTGCGGCTTCCAACGGCGGAAACGCAAGCAACAGCAAAAACGCCGTGACGAACTGTGCCCAAACAAAGAACGGCAGACGCATCCACGTCAGCCCGTGTGCGCGCAATTGAATGATCGTCACGATGAAATTGATCGAGCCAAGCAGCGAAGACGTAATAAGAAACACCATGCCGATGAGCCAGAAGGTTTGTCCCGTTGTCGCAATAACGGAGAGGGGCGCGTAGCTCGTCCAGCCGGAGTTTGCGGCGCCGCCGGGCAGGAAGAAGCTCACGAGCATCGTCGTGCCGCCAAGAAAATAGACCCAGTAGCTCATCATGTTCAGTTTCGGGAACGCCATATCTACCGCACCGATTTGCAGCGGCATGACGTAATTGCCAAACGCCCCTACGGCAAGCGGAACAACTCCGAGAAAGACCATGATCGTGCCGTGCATCGCGCCGAGTTGGTTGTAGTACTCGGGGAGCATGACGCCGTCCGGCATGTTTTCGGCGCCCATCAAATCAGCGAGCCACTTCCACGGAAATGCCTCGCCCGGATAGGCAAGTTGCCAGCGCATGATCATCATCAGCGAAAAACCGAAGAGCAAGAACAGCAGCGATGTGATCCCGTACTGAATGCCGATCACCTTGTGGTCCGTTGAAAAAATGTATTTGCGCCAAAAGCCCACGTCGTGGTGCGCATGCTCTTCGTGATGGACATGGGCATGTGTACCGATACCAACTCCCTCAATCTGCTTCTGCGATTTATGTTTGAAGGTTTCGTCTGACACGACTGTCCTTTCTAAATTCTGAGTGCAGCAGAGAAGTCACGCTGCAACTCGATTGGTAAATATCTCGTATTGTGTCGAAGCCGATTTCACATCAGGATGAGAGAACGTTCTTTCTCTTCGCTGAAGTTTCGGGATACCACTGAACTGAACTACTTGAAGGTGAAAGCCGCCGTCGCTTTGCCTGCTGCGTCCACTTTCACCTTGGCTGATTGTACCCCAAACTTTTCATGCCAGGCTTCAATCGTGTAGTCGCCGGCAGGAACCTTGGGAATAGTGAACGAGCCGTTGTCATCGGTGACCGCGAAGTACGGGTGATTGAACACGCCGATATACGCGCCCATCCATGTATGAACTTCGCATTTCACTTTGAAGACTTCGGGCTTATCGAACTTTTTCATGAGCTTCATCCCCTGCTTCGGCTGCGCAACGTTGAAGGACGGGTTCGCTTTTGAGAGCGAGTGCACGTTGTGGAGGGTAGGATCGCTGTTGACGATTTCAAGTTCTTGTCCTGTTTGGATTCCAAGAACATGCGGTGAATAGATACATCCCTTTTGATCAAAGGTGACTTTCTTCGCCGGCGCATCGGATTTTTTGGCGTCCTTCAAGTAGACGAGGACATTCTTCAACATCCCGTTTGTGTTCACGACTACCTCTTCACCCTTCACCGGTGCCTTGTGTGCGGCTTTGCAAACCTTGTCCGCGTCCATGCGCAGCGGCATGCTCTTCGGCGGCGCTCCCTCGAACTTCACGCTGCCGCTGATGTCGCCTGCTATTGCAACACCCACGACACACAGTGAAAGCATTATTACCTTAATGAGTTGATGCATCGGTACTCCTTTGTTGTTTAGTTGATTATGAGAGAAAGTCAGCTCATGGGGAGACCAGACCGTTCCCATCTGCTCACGAACCATCCCTTCACGTCACAGCGAATTTTTCTGTGACGCTATTTCTTCGCAACGGTCGTCCGTCCGTTCCCCAACGTCCACACATAGTCGCGTATTGCCTCCATCTGTTTCCTCGCATCGCCGCCCAACACATCGGGCAACGGCGATTGACCGTCAGGGAAGAAAGTCGGCATGCGCGTACCTTCCTGAATCTTCCCCGGGTCGGCAAGCCAATCCACAATCCATTCCGGCTTCAAACGCGAATGCGCAAGCTGTAAGTTCGGAGCAAGATCGCTCGTCGAAACGTCGCCTGCTTTTGCGGCGGCATTCCCCGATGGATGACATTTCAAACATTGGAAGTCGTCGAACACCTGTTTCCCAATCGGCAACGTTTCTGCGTTGGGTCGGTATGCAGTGTAATCACGAATCTCGTACTCCTGATTGCTCAGACCGAGAAAGTACTTCTGCAACCTGTTGATCTCATCTTCATTGAGGTTGAAGGTCGGCATACGCGTCGGAATCCACGGACGGACGGAATTTTGTCCGATAGCAGAGGGCCGCTTCAAGAAATCGTGAAGCCAATGTTCTTGTACCTTCGCGCCTTCGCCAGTGATGATCGGCGGATGATATGCTGTCTCCTCGATGATGGAGGTAATGTACGCACCTTCCTTCTCCAATTGGTGGCACTGTTGGCAATTGTACACTATTGCAACGCGTCTGCCCATTTCGATATTCATCTGCTTCTTGTCGAAGGTTCGAACGTATTTTGGATCGGGGATGTCCTTCGTCTGCGAGAGCAAGAATGCGCGCAACAATCTCACCTCGTCATCGGTGAAAGAAAAAACCGGCATTTTCTGTTCGATGCGGTCGGTTGCAAAGACCCGGGCATTTTTCAGTTTGTTGAAGACCCAGTCACCCCACGTGTGCGACACCTTCGTGTCGCCAAAATCCATTTCCTCGACCTTCTTCCTGCCAAAGTTCGACAGTGAGACGGAGACGCGGCTTTCTTTCTCGAACCCTTGAATGGCATGGCAGCCGTAGCATCCATACTCGCGCACAAGCTTTTGACCTCGCACAATTCGTTCTTCGGACGAGAGATTCAGTTCCGTCCTTGGCAGGTCGCGCTCATCTTTCATAGTCACCAAGAATGCAACAATATCCTTCGCTTCGGTATCGGTCAATCGAAGACTGGGCATTTTGGTTGTTGGATTGTAGTGACGTGGGTTGCGAACCCAATCGTACATCCAATCGGGAGAAACCTTGCTCCCCACGCGCGACAATTCGGGGGCAATGTCGTAACTCGTGCCGCGTGTTTCACGCACCTTGGTCATCTCCCCTACGACGTGACACGCTTGGCAACCGACGGTCTCGAACACCTGCTTGCCGCGCTGCGCGTTTCCTCCTCCGTAGGCACCCTTGGCAGCAGTGAAGTCGAAAGGATTCTTCTTCGAGACATCCATCAAAAACGCGGTCACTGCCTCCGCCTGTTCGTCGGTGAATTGGAAGTTCGGCATCCGAGTTTGCGGATTATATGCTTCAGGCTTCTTGATCCACTCGAAAATCCAATGCGCGTTGGTTTTGTATGCGAGACGATTCAATTCGGGACCGATCTTTGGCAAATCCGTGAAGCCTTTGATCTCATGGCAGCCGTGGCAGCCGTTTTCGATCATCAGGCGTTTGGCTTTTGTGTACTCGGGTGCAAAGTTCAGAGCGCTTTCGTTCTCATGACATTCCGTGCACGACGCCCAAACATCTTTCCCCCTGAGGAGCGGGTTTTCCCAATAATGATCGTCTTCGCCGTGCGCTGTACCGGCGGTCAGCGCCGCGCCCTGTCCGCGATGACAGGGAGTGCAGCCAAACTTTTCAGGATTATGTGCTTGAAGCAATTCGGGAACGGGATGCCGTTTGAACGGCTGTGGGGCTTCCTCCGTGAATTCTTCATTCCATGAGATATGACAGGTCTGACAGCGATCAATTCGTGCTTTGGGATCATTGAAAGGATTGCGGTCATAGTCGAGCATCATTACTTGACGAATTTCGACCGGCATCTTGTCGAGCCGCGCTTTCTTTGTCTGCCATTTCTCGACAGGCTTCAGCATCTCCGCAATCTCTGCTCGTTTCTTCTTGATGGCATCGCGGTAGGAGAGCAGGACAGCATTGACAGAATCCTTTTTTGCCTGCAAGACATTCATCTTTTCTTGGTGGGCTGCCATTTGTGCCAACTCTTTGTCAAGCTTCCCCTTCAAGCCGAGATCCTCTCTCCCCTCGTGGATGGATTTTTTCCAAAAGTAGTACCATTCATCGCCACGACTTTTCGCGAATTGATACTCCCGTGTTTCGTCAATCAGCTCTTGCGATATCGTTGCAAATGCCGCGACGGCGCTTTTGTAGGGCGCTCCCTCAAGTGAGTCTTCGAGGGCTTGCAATTCCACTTGCGCTTGATGGAGTGCGGACGAGTCAAGCTCCGCTGCAGCTTGATCAATGCGCTGCTGCACGAGCGTATCCGCCATCGCGAAATAATCCTTTTGGTAGTTTTTCCATGGACGACGCGTCGCGATCTCATCTACGACTGCCCACATCGTGCCGAGGAATAGCAAGCCCGACAGCACAAGATAGTACGTGCTGTAATTGCGCTGTTCGATTGGCGTGTTGTATCGTTTGCTAAACAAAGGATGCTAAGGCAAAAAGAGAATACGTTAGATGTTGAAAAACGGAGTGACCAAAATATACTTCACGTTGAGAGTCAGTCGCAAAATAATCTTCACCGGCAACGCCATCATGGTCATAAAAAAGAATGCAACAATGCTGTAGCGAATCGGTCCTAGCTTTTTCATGATATCGGTGTCTTTTTTCCAGAACCAATATGCAACTGCCAAACCGTACCACCCCAACACGACAGCGCTGCCGAAGACCATTGCCCAAGGATTGAGTGAATCGTCATAGAGTCGCGTTGGTACACCGAATAACTCGGTAAAATCAATGTTGGTGAGCGCAACAACGCGATGCGTATCCCAGTATTCCCAGGGCCAGAAGAGATTCCATCCGGGTCCCCGGAAGAATGTACCGAGCACGATGAGCAGAACCCACAGAATCAGAAAACCAAAACAGAACGTGAGTATCGCGAACTTCCGCTCCTTGAAGGTATAATACCCGTTGCCTTTGGGGTTGATGTCAACGTAAGGAATGACGCTTAGCCCAAGAATGATGAACGTTGGCAGCACGACGCCCGCTATCCATGGATCGAAGTAAACCAAAATTTCCTGCAAGCCGAGAAAATACCATGGCGCTTTCGATGGGTTCGGCGTGAGTGCGGGGTTAGCTGGCTCCTCCAGCGGAGCATCGAGCAGAAACGACCAGAAAGTGAGAATCACCATCACGACAAGTGCCCCGAGGAATTCAACTTTGACGAGATAGGGCCAGACCTGAACCTTGTCGGATTGCTTTGCTTCTTCAGAAATCTCCTGACGATCGTTCTTCAGCGCTTTTTTCATGGCAAGCCATGTGTAGAAGATCGTCAGAACGAGCATGAGGATTATCGGAAGATTATCGGGCTTGGAAATTATTTTGAGCAGGTGTTCCATGGATTAGAATTTCTTCGTGGTCACATCAGGTCCCGATATTCCGCCGTCTTTTCGTACGCGCCAGAAATGGACAACCATCAGAATCGCTGCTACGAGCGGAAGGAAAATGCAATGCAAGACATAAAACCGTAGCAGCGTTGGCGGACCTACTTGCGTCCCGCCAAGAAGAACGAAGCGAACGTCGTTGTCAATACGCATTCCAAGTTCGGGCCCAAAGGGACCTTCGTGGCCGAGCAACGGCGTTGCACGAGCCATGTTCGTTCCCACCGTCACCGCCCAAATAGCAAGCTGGTCCCACGGAAGCAAGTAGCCGGTAAAACTCAAGAAGAGCGTCAGCGTGAGAAGCTGAACCCCGATGACCCAATTGAATTGCCGCGGCGGTTTGTACGAGCCCGTAAGGAAGACGCGGAACATGTGCAACATAACCGTGATGACCATAGCGTGGGCTGCCCAGCGGTGCATGTTGCGCATCAGCGGGCCAAAGGCAACATCATTCATCAAGAATTTCATATCATCGTAGGCGTACTCGGCGGCGGGACGGTAATAGAACATCAGGATCACGCCGGTGATAGTGAGAACGATGAAAAGCAAGAACGTGATTCCTCCCATTCCCCATGTGAAGCCGATATTCGTCGCATGTCTCCCAACCCGAACGGGATGCAAGTGCAAGAACACATTATCCACAATCGCGAGTGCGCGATTGCGTTGCGTATCCTCGTACCCGTGACGGAAGATGGATTTGTAAACGTCCGTCCGCTCGAATTTTGCCTTTAACTGATCGAGTATGCCTAACATTGAAACCCCGGGTAATTCATGAATACTTCAAGAAAGCATCCGGTTTTGACCACTCTTGTTTCTCGTACAAGAACTTGATGTTGCGATCAATCAGAATCTGTCCATCGTCGGCTAAGGTGATTTTCAGGCGCTCGAGTGGTCGAGGGGTTGGACCCTCGAAGTTAACACCGTCTTTGTGGTAACCGCTGCCGTGGCAAGGGCATTTGAATTTATTCTCCGACGGCGCCCAACGGGGAGTGCAGCCGAGGTGTGTGCAAATCGCCGAGAGCGCGTAAAAGCCCTCGGTGTCGCGCACGATCCATACACGGAATTCATCTTTGTACTTCTCATTCACTTCGCCGATGATGTAATCTTCGGGAAAGCCGGCTTTGAATGCGGACGGCGCCTCGTACAGAACACGCGGCACCATCAAGCGAATTGCACCCAACGTTGCGGTCACGAGAAAACTTATGAAGCCAAACCACCCTGCCACATTCAGAAAATTCTTCCGGCTCATACGCCAGATGCCGTTATCGTTTTCCGGTGGCTTGTCTTGTTTGGCTTTGCGTGGTTCGGCTTTTGGGACTGCAGCAGCGCGCGGCTGCGGAGCTGGTGGTGTTGAGACGGCATGGGTAGTAGGGACAATTGGTGAACTCGCAGGCTGCACAGGTTGCTGAGGGGCAACAGGCTTCGCCGTTGGTGCAGGCGTGGTTGCTGCAACGCCGACCGGCTTTGCTGACGCGAGCGGTGGCAGCTTTGCACCGCCAACAGGCTTCGCACTTGTGAGGGGCGGCAGCGTCTTCGCTCCACCCACAGGCTTCGACGACCCTATCGGCGGGAGCGACTTAGGCTCATCTCTCTTCACTTCATTGTCGTCTGCCATATTTCTTCCCTCGCGAAATACAGGGACTTCGCCGGATAATGGTGAAAGGAACGAATGAAAAAGCGTGAGTGAGTTGTTGGAACAACAATGCAGGGATATGCAGGAGCAAAACTGCTGCGCGCGAACATCAGCATGAAATGTTTAGAACAGTTGTATTCGAAATTTGATTGAAGAATCGAAAACAGGAAAGGTGGTACGCAATTGCCTCAGCCGACCACTCAAAATATAGGCATCCATTGATATAAAGTCAACATAAACTTATATTTCTCACAAAGACAAAGCGCATGACCTCACCTAAGGCTTCACGTCAAGAACAGCTCTCACTTCCTAGCCTCTCGATGGATTGGATAGATTATCGTCAGCTCCCCGCCGGAGCGGGCGGATTCTCTCAATTGTTTTTCGACTATGTGTACGATTTCAACGAGGTGCGGAACTATTTTCCCTCGAATTTTCGCGAGAACAACGCGTACGATAGTGTTCTCAACGCCATTGAAAGGAAGTCTTACAATCGCGCAACGCTGGTGAAAGTTTTGCGCGAGCAGAACACAGGATACGGCGCCTCGCAACGAACATACGACAATATTAACTTGCTCGAGAAGCCGACCACGTATGCAGTCGTCACGGGACAGCAAGTAAGTCTGATGGGTGGTCCGCTCTACACGGTGTTCAAGACAGTGACCGCGATAAAGCTTGCCGAGCGGCTGAAAGCGAAGTATCCCTCGCTCGATTTCGTTCCGATCTTTTGGCTCGAAGGCGAGGATCACGATTTTGCGGAGATGAACAATGTCTCGTTACTCGACGCCGACAGCAAGCCGACGCGCGTCGAATACCTCCACGGCGGCGAGATGCCGGAACGTAACCTCGGCGCCGTTGGCGAGATAGCCTTCGACGGCAACATCGAGCAGACGTACACGCAGATAGAGGCAGTGATGCAAAAGAGTGATTTTTCGCCTCAACTGCTCGCGGCAATCAAGCATTGTTACGCGGCAGGTAAAACATTCAATTACGCTTTCGCCAATTGGATGAACTTCCTCTTTGCGGATTACGGCTTGGTCTTTCTTTCGCCGAACAATCCGGAGTTGAAGAAGATTCTCTCCCCGCTTTTTCTCAAAGAGATTTCCGAGTTTCCCCGAACGACGCAGATGGTGATCGCGCAAAGTGCTGAACTGGAAGAACACTACCATGCTCAGGTAAAACCCAAATCGCTCAACCTCTTCATGTTCCACAAAGGCGGGCGCTATCTTATTCAGCCGAGGGAAGGGGAAAATGATTTCAGCTTGAAGGGGACGCGGCATTTCCTCAAGCCGGAAGAGTTGCTCAAGATCGCTTCCGACTCACCGGAATTGCTGAGCATGAATGTTATTCTCCGTCCCATCGCCCAAGATATGCTGCTCCCGACTGTTGCATACGTCGCGGGACCGTCGGAGGTGGCGTATCATGCACAACTGAAGCCTGTGTACGAATACTTCGGCGCTGTGCAGCCGGTGATTTATCCGCGCGCCAGCGCGTCGTTCGTTGAGGAGCGGCTGTTGCGGGCAATGGAGAAGTACGGATTGGATTTCACCGAGTTCCTGGAAGACATCGACAAAGTTACCATGAAGGTATCCGAGCAGATTTCGAGCATCAAACTCGACGAAATGTTCGGCAATTCGAGCAACGCGTTGCGCTCGGCGCTCAACGAGATGAAATTTGGCTTGAAAGAAATTGACCCGACACTCATTGCGGCCCTCGAGAATGTGCAATCCAAGATCGAAGGCAATCTGAACGTCCTCAAAGAAAAATCCATCTCCGCGCAAAAGCGACGCAACGAAACATCCATCCGTCAGATCGAAAAAGCGGCAAGCGGACTTCTTCCGAACGGCAACCTGCAGGAACGCGAGATCAATATCATTTATTACATGAACAAGTACGGGATGGAATTGGTGAAGTGGTTAAGCGGCGAGTTGGATATTGCAGCGTTCAAGCACCAATTATTGAAATTGTAGATGTAGAGGCACGTTGGGGTTGACACGATGCCGTGCTGATAGAGAAGTGTTTGAGTTTTTCCGAATGCTTATTCGGACCTTGGCTGAGGAATACTCTTCGCATTTTTCGGGTCGCTTCCCCGAAAAACTTCGTCCCCATCATCATGCCCATCGCCGTCGCTGTCGGCTTTCAAGGGATTGGTAAAGTACTTTCTGATCTCCTCTCCGTCCTTCAGTCTGTCCTTATCCGTATCAGCCAGAAGCGGATCCGTCCCGAGGATTCCTTCGTCTTTGTCCGACACACCATCTTCATCGGTATCGGTATTCGTCGGGTTCGTTCGTAATTCACGCTCCTGAGCATTCGTCAACCCGTCGCGATCGTCATCTTCATCGTCGCTGCTGCCGATATAGAAATTCATTCCGAACTTCACGTTGATGTAGCCGTCGGGGAGCCCTCTCAGGAACGCCTCCGTCCGGTCTTCGAGCACGACATAACCGACATTGAAATCATAGGCAACACCTCGTTGAATAAAGGTCTCGATGCCTATGCCGAACGGAATGCGAACGGAGGTCTGCCTCCACGTGAAGTTGTTGATTGGTGCGTGTGATGAATAGGGAGAAATGCCGATGCCGACAAAGGCATAGGGCGCCGCCGGATTACCGGGCAGGAAATGATAATACCCGAGGAGTGTGAAATGAATCGCGTCGAGACGGAAATAGTCGTACGGTCTAAGTACGGTAACTGGGTTTTGCCCCGTCTTCAGTCGCTCGGCACCGAATTCGACACCGAAGGAGAGGTCGCGCGCCACCCCGTAGCGTACCGTTGCGTCTCCACCTAAGCCAACGATGCGCTGATTCAAATCGTTGAACCACATGTTCGCATCGGCATGTGCGCCGAACATCCATCGTCCGATTTGATGTTGGGCGGTTGCGCTCGAGAACCTGAGTGCTGTAAGCAGAGCAATCCCCCAAATCAATCTGCAGTAGCGCATAGAGTTATTTCGTTCGAACAAACTCGATGCGGCGATTCTTCGCTTTGTTCTCGTCGGTGTCGTTGGGTGCGATCGGCTGGTCCGGACCAAAGCCCTTCACCGAAATGCGCGAGCGCTCGATGCCTTGCCTCACGAGCCAGTTGCGCGCGGCGCGAGCGCGATTACGCGACAACGTGATATTCTGCTCACGAGAACCGCCTCCGTCCGTGTGTCCGCGGATTTCTACTTCCATCGTCGGGTTCAACGACATCAGCTGTAAGAGTTTTTCGAGAGACCCTTCGCTCTCGGAAGTAATCTCCGATCCCCATGGCCTAAACGTCAACCCTTCGATCACATACGGCTTTCCGATTTCTGCACTGCTGGTATCCTTTGGCGGCACGACGACGGGTGCCGTTTTTGCTGTGTCCATTTTTGCCGGCGCAGGTGGGGCAGGCACCTTAGCAGCCTCTCCGCGCCTGCCCAAATCGTCTGAGGGGTTCAGCGGATTTGTTACTCGACGGATCTCGACGCCGTCATCAACCCCACCGCCGTCTGTGTCGGCGTTGATGGGATTGGTCTTGTACAGGAAAATCTCATTTTGGTCGCTGACCGTGTCGCCATCCGAATCGGCTTTCTGGGGATTGGTCTTGTAGCCAAGAACTTCCTCACCATCGCTCAAGCCATCTGTGTCGGAATCCGCTTTGAGAGGATCTGTGTTGTGCTTGTAAATCTCATCGCCGTCATTCAATCCATCGCCATCGGAATCGGCTTTGAGAGGATCACTTCTGAATCGCCAGACCTCGTCACCATCCACAAGCCCGTCGGCGTCGGTATCGGCTTTGAGCGGGAGCGTTTTGTACGTACGCACTTCATCGGCGTCGTTGAGAAGATCTCTATCGCTGTCCGTGCTTTCAGGGTCGGTCCCGAGATCAGCCTCTTTTCCATTTGTCAGTCCATCGCCATCATCATCGTCATCCGCGTTCGAACCAACCAAGAAGCCGATACCAAGCTTCACCGTCGGATACGAGTCGGAACCGGCGGGATTGTCGTCCGTGGAGCTATTGAGAATGCGATAGCCGAGATCGAACGAAATGGAGAAGTCCTTTTTCACGAACGCCTCGAAGCCGACAGCAACCGGTATGACGAGTGAGAAGCCAGCCCGCTCACCGGGATATACCAACCCATCCCCTGCTTTGCGCGCGTAGATCATGCCTCCAACACCGGCGCTGAGATAAGGAACGAACTTCCTTGACGAGGAAAGGAAAATCCAGCTTGTTGCCGCTCCTTGAAATGCAGAGAGGCCGAGGTAGGGCACCGGCGCCGTTGGCGGCACCTGAGCGGACTTGAGCGATTCGAAGGAGAGCGCCACCCCTACCGCCGCGCTGCGTGTGACTCCCCAACGGGCAAAGGCTTCCGCCCCAAAGCCGACACGTCGGTCGTTCAAGTCGTTCAGCCAAAGGTTGGGACCAAGGCGAGCACCGTAAGAAAATTTTTCATGAAAACTCTGACCGTGTATCGGACCCACAACCGCAAGCGCCGTGAGAATGCCGACGGCAAGCCACGAAATTCTCATGATTCCTCCCAGAGAGAACATCATTTCCCTAAACCTGTGCCGGCGTTTTTTCCTGCTTCTGCTGTTCCAGCATCAAGACTTTACGGCTGAGTTTCCAGCGTCCCTGGTCGTCCTTGTCAGTAATCTTCACGTCGAACTCATCACCGACTTTGACAACATCGGATGGCTTATTAACGCGTTTGATGTCAAGCTGCGAAACATGAACGAGGGCTTCTTTGCCGGGCAAGAATTCGACGAACGCACCAAAGTCCATGACCTTTGTTACCCTCGCACGATAGACCTTCCCAATTTCCGGTGTGTCCGTGATCTTGTTGATTTCGCGGATCGCTTTGTCCGCAGATTCCTTCGATGTTGCCGCGACGACAACAGTTCCATCGTCTTCGATGTTCACTTCTGCGCCGCTATCCTTCACAATTTGACGGACATTCTTTCCGCCGGGTCCGATCAACGCGCCGATCAGGTCAACGGGGATTTTCAGGGTGGTCAATCGCGGCGCGAACGGCGAGAGGTCTGCCTGCGGCTTGGCAATCACTTCGTTCATTTTGCCAAGAATGTGCATCCGCCCTGTGCGCGCTTGTTCCAAGGCTTCGCTCATGATCCCCAGTGAGATGCCGCGAATCTTGATATCCATCTGAAATGCCGTGATGCCGTCCTGCGTTCCCGCCACTTTGAAATCCATATCGCCAAGATGATCCTCATTGCCAAGAATGTCGCTCAGAATTGCAATGCGCTCACCTTCTTTCACCAATCCCATCGCGATACCAGCGACAGATTTTTTTATCGGGATGCCGCCGTCGAGCAGTGCAAGCGTTCCGGCGCAGACCGTCGCCATCGAGGATGAGCCGTTGGATTCGAGAATATCCGAGACAATGCGGACCGTGTAGGGAAACTCCGCTTCGCTCGGCATCATCTTCTTCAGCGCGCGCTCGGCAAGATTGCCGTGTCCGATTTCTCTCCGTCCGGTTGTGCCGAGTTTGCCAACTTCACCGACGGAAAACGGCGGGAAGTTGTAATGCAGCATGAACTTCTTCGACGTTTCCGGCATCAAGCCGTCAATAATTTGCTCGTCGAGTTTTGTGCCTAAGGTGATTGTGGTGAGACTTTGCGTTTCACCGCGCTGAAAGAGTGCTGAGCCATGCGTGCGAGGAAGCAATCCGACTTCGATGGCGATCGGACGGATGTCCGCCAAGCCGCGCCCATCGAGGCGCTTTTTCTGACTGAGAATCATCTCGCGCATCTCGACGTACTCGAGATGATGCAGCACATCGGCAATTGCTTGTTCCTGTTCGGGGAATCGTTCGGCTAAAGTGGTTTGAGTTTCTTGGTAAATGGCAGAGGTCCGGGCAGCTCGCTCTTCCTTTAGAAGAGGCGTATGCGCAAGTATGCGCAACGTATCGCCGACCACTTCTTTCACAGCGTTGGTCAAGTCCGACGTGTCACTCGTTGCGGGTGGTACGCGCTTGGGCTTGGCAACTTCGCGCATGAGTTCCACTTGCAGCCGACACAGCGCTTTGATGTGCTCATGCCCGCACGCAAGCGCGGCAAGCAAGTCACCTTCCGAAATTTCAGACGATTCCCCTTCCACCATCACAATGGAATCTTCCGTTCCTGCGACCGTCACATCCATATCGCTTTGTTGCAGCTCGGTGTAGGTCGGGTTGATGACAAACTGCCCATTGATGCGACCGACGCGCACTTCGGCAATCGGTCCCTCGAACGGAATATCCGATATGCACAACGCTGCCGATGCCGCAACAGCACCGATCGTATCCCCATCGTGTTGTTGATCGGACGAATAGACGGTAACGATGACTTGCGTTTCGCACCGAAACCACTCGGGGAACATTGGACGAATAGGGCGGTCAATCAACCGCGCCGACAAGATTTCGCTCTCCGATGGGCGACCCTCGCGTTTGAGGAAGCCGCCGGGAATTTTCCCTGCCGCCGCCGCCTTCTCACGATATTCTACCTGGAGAGGAAAATAGTCGAAGCCTTCTTTTTCTTCCTTCGCCGCAACGACGGTGGCAAGCACCATCGTCTCACCAAAGCGAGCCATCACCGCACCGTCGGCTTGCTTGGCAAAACGTCCCGTTTCAAGCGAGAACGGTTTTCCGCCGATCGTAATTTCTTTTGTGACTTTCATTCTGCTCTATCAACTTTCTTGAATGAGTGTATGGAGATTATTTTCTGATCTGGAGATCAGCAATCAGTTTTCGGTATCGCTCGATATTCTTCTCTTGTAGGTAATCGAGTAAGCGACGGCGTTTCCCAACCATCCGAAGCAAGCCGACCCGCGAATGATGGTCCTTGCTGAACTTGTCGAAGTGCGGCGTAAGATCATTGATGCGCGCCGTGAGCAAAGCGACTTGCACTTCCGGCGTGCCCGTGTCCTGCGGCGTCTTGCCGTATTTTCTGATGATCTCCGCTTTCATTTCTTTTGTTATTGCCATTGAACGTTCCTTATGGATTTGAAACTGAATAGTTGTCTTTTTGTCGTTGTATAATCTCGGAGATGTATTTCCGAGAAATAGTCTCGTCCTTGCCAAGTTGCGTAATCAACTCCTGCAACGATGCAAACTTCTGTTCGTCGCGCAGCTTCCGGAGAAACGAAACCCGAAGGCGTTTCCCATAGAGGTCACCTGAAAAGTCGAACACGTACACTTCCATCACATGGCGCGTTCCATCGGTCACTGTCGGTCGCACGCCGATGTTCATCATCCCGAAGTATTCCTTTTCGCCTACTTGAACGCCAACCAGATAGACGCCATTTGCCGGAATGAGTTTCTTGCGCGTCTCAGGCTCGATGTTCGCCGTCGGATAGCCAATCGTACGTCCGCGCCCGTCGCCCGCCACCACTGTTCCTCGCATCGAGTACGCACGTCCGAGGAACGCGTTCGCCCGTTCCACGTCTCCCTTCAACAGCGCACGACGCACGACGGTGCTGCTGACGACTTCTCCATTCACCGTGTAGGGATGAAACGCGAAGACGGAAAAATCGAATTCCTCTCCCATTCGCACCAACGCCTCGGTGCTTGCTTGACGCTTCGTCCCAAACTTGTGGTCGTACCCAACAACGACTTCGCTCACACCAGTTCCGTTGATAAGGTAACGCTCGAAGAATTCACGCGCCGTCTGACGGGAGAACTCCTTCGTGAATTCGATAACGAACAGCACGTCCACCTGCAGGGCATCGAGCAATTCGGCCCGCTCATCAATCGTTGTGAGCAGTTGAATCGGCTCCGCGAATTCGCCGACGACCTCTTTGGGATGTGGATCGAACGTGACGACGACGCTTCGTCCCTCCTTCGTCTTCGCCCGATGCACAACCTCGCGAACGATTTCTTGATGTGCGCGATGCACGCCGTCGAACGTCCCCACCGTTACAACAGAGTTCTTCTCTCGTGTCAACTCACCGATGGAGCGTGCGAGAATCATGCAGCCATTGCGATGAAGCGTTCGACCAGCAACAAGCCGATGGGCGTGGCGAGAAGGGAGAGCATTCCTTCGCAACCATCACGATGTTGACTTACCGTGAATCTGTTCATCGTCCTCGTGAATCTTGTTGATGAGCTTATTGATCCGGTCCACTTCATCCATCGTTGCGTCGTGATAGAATTGCAACGCGGGAGCGAACTTCAGCCGCACGCGATGAGCAACTTCGCCGCGAATGTGCTGTTTCTGCTCTTCGAGCATCGCCATCGTGCTTGCCTGCTTATCCGCCGATCCGAAAATGCTGAAGTAGATTTTCGCAATCTTCAAGTCGGGCGACATGCGCACTTCCGTCACGGTGATGAACCCAAACTCCGACCCGCTGAACTCGCGCGACACAATCACGCCGACCGTTTCCTTGATGAGCGACGCAACGCGCTCGGTACGAATTGACATTACAGCTTCCGTTTTGTCTCGACAATTTTGAACGCCTCGATAGAGTCGCCCACTTTGATATCGTTGAACCCTTCCAGCCCAATACCGCACTCGAAGCCTGCTTCCACTTCGCGCACGTCTTCTTTGAAACGCTTGAGCGACGAAATTCCACCCTCAAACATCTGGATGCCGTCACGGACAAGGCGCACTTTGTTGTTGCGCATAATCTTGCCGTCCTGCACGTAGCAGCCTGCAATGTTACCGACTTTCGGAACCTTGAAGACTTCGCGTACTTCGACGGTGGCGGTAATTTCCTCTTTCGTTTCCGGCGCGAGCAATCCTTCCAGCGCTTTGCGCACGTCGTTGATCGCGTCGTAAATGATCGAGTACGAACGAATGTCCACGTTCTCTTTTTCGGCGAGGCGTCGTGCGTTGAGATTCGGTCGCACACGAAACGCGATGATAATCGCACGCGAAGCCGCAGCAAGAATAATGTCCGACTCCGAGAGCGACCCGACGCCCTTATGCACCACCTTCACTTTCACCTCCTTGTGGTCAATCTTCATCAACGAATCGGAGAGCGCCTCGACCGAGCCGTCGACATCGCCTTTGACGATGACGTTAAGCTCTTTGACTTGCCCTTCTTTGATTTGCTGCGAGATGTCATCAAGCGTCGTGAGGCGAATCTGGCGGAAATCCTGCTCACGCTTCAGTTGTTGGCGACGCAGGCTGACTTCGCGCGCAACACGCTCCGATTCCATCACGATGAATGTATCGCCCGCTTGCGGAAACCCGTCAAGCCCGGTCAGTTGGACAGGCGTTGAGGGATCTGCCGCTTCGACGCGGTTGCCTCGTTCATCGAACATTGCGCGTACGCGCCCGCTGTAAATTCCCGCGAGGAACGGGTCGCCGATACGCAGAGTTCCCTTTTGCACAAGCACGGTCGCCGTCACACCTTTTCCCTTATCCAATTGCGCTTCGATGATCGTGCCGCGCGCAGCGCGGTTCGGGTTCGCTTTCAAGTCCAACACTTCCGCTTCAAGTGCAATTTTTTCCAGAAGGACGTCAACATTCCTTCCGGTTTTTGCCGAGAGCTCGACCGATTGATATTTGCCACCCCATTCTTCCACGAGAATATTTTTCTCGGACAGTTGTTGGCGAATGCGATCAGGGTGGGCGTCCGGTTTGTCAATCTTGTTCATAGCGATGATGATGGGAACACCGGCGGCTTGGGCGTGACTGATCGCTTCGAGCGTTTGCGGCATCACGCTGTCGTCCGCGGCAACGACGAGAACGACAATGTCCGTAACCTTTGCACCGCGGGCGCGCATTGCCGTGAACGCCTCATGACCGGGCGTGTCAAGAAACGTAATGTGATTGCCTGAACTCGTGGTCACTTCATACGCGCCGATGTGCTGCGTAATGCCCCCCGATTCTCCTGCGACGACATTCGCTCGTCGAATGTAATCGAGCAGAGACGTCTTGCCGTGATCAACATGTCCCATGATGGTAACGACAGGCGGACGACGAGCGAGGAGTTCCGGTGCGTCTTCGACATCGGCAAGAACTTCCTCCTCCGTCACTTCTTCATAGAACGAAATCTGATATCCGAACTCGTCTGCAACCAGCGTAATCGTATCCTTGTCCAGCCGCTGATTGATCGAGACCATGATGCCGAGTTCCATACACTTTTTGATCACATCGGCAACGTTGACCTTCATCAGGTTCGCCAAGTCGCTGACTGAAACGAACTCCGTCACGCGCAGCTTGCCCGCCTCGCGTTGGGCTTCTTCCTGCAGGCGATGCTCCTCCTCCTCGCGTTCTTTCCGCTTCTTTTTCTTGAAGAGGGCGCGGCTGACCATCGGCGTATCGTCCATCGTCGCAAACGTGCGTCGAATCGCGTCCTTCACTTCTTCCTGACTGACTTCGGTGTGTCGGAGCTTTTTCTTTTTCTTCTTTTTACGCTCGAGCGTATCAACTTCGATCGGCGCTTCGGGCACTTCGCCGAGACGAATTTTTTTCTTTTTCTTCCGTTTGTGCTCAGCATCCTCGCTGGGCAGCTCGACCGCCGGCGCAACCGGCTGTTTCTGTACAACCGCTCGTCCTTTGCCAGCAACCGGAGCGTTTGGCTTTGCCTGCCGTTTCGGTGGTCGCGTCGGGGTGAGATCAATCTTGCCTTTGACGGTGAGGCCGACCTTTTTTCGTCGCTCTTCTTCGAGTGGTGACACGTACTCACTCTCTTCCTTCACCTCTGGTACGCGCCCTTCAGGTACGGCAACTTCTTCGACAGGCTCTTCGACGACCGTGAGAGGCACTGGTTCGGGAACACCCACAGGCGGAGCAACCTCCTGGACCGGCTGCACTTCAACACTGGGTGTGACGATCGCAGGAGCCACCTCTTCCACGACAGCCGGAGGAGCAACCGGCTCGCGTCGCACTTCTTCCACCTCGACCCGGCGCGGCGCTTCTTCCACACGACGCGGCAGAGACTCTTCGGCCTTCTTTTCGACCTTCCGCTTGATCTCACGCATCTCCGAAACTTTTCGTTGATGCTTCTCAGCCGTCTCTTTTTCTTTCTTGAAATGCTGAAGGATGTCGCGCATCATCTCATCGTCCACCGGCGACATGTGGCCCTTCACCTCGTGCCCCTTCTTTTTCAAGAACGCGACAACGGTTTCGTGCGAAAGATTCAGTTCTTTCGCAATGTTATAGATCTTCTTTTTCTTTTCTACCGTTTCTGACATTCCATACCTTCGTTGAGAAAGTCACCGTGCACAACAACTACTGTTTCTCTGCCGGCAGCTCCTCTCGTGTGGACTTCTCATCCTGCGCTGCAACATTTCCATCGCTTATCGCTGCCTCAGCCTTCTCACCTGTCGCTTCTTCTTCGATCCCATCCGTTTCTCCCGCTTCTTCTTCTACCTCCTCCTCTTCGACTTCTGCCTCATCGAGATCACGCTGCATTTTCTCACGCATCTCGCGAATCTTTTCTTCGGTCAAACCTTCGATCTCAAGCAACGTATCGAGCTTCGCTTTGAGGACATCCTTCGCTGTCTCAAGCCCCTTGTCAATAAGCTTCAGATACAATTCTTCCCCAAGTTCCGGCTTGAACTCCACCAGCTCAATATCGTATTCATCATCGCCGCCTTCCTTGATGAGGTTCAGTTCGTAACCGGTAAGCTTCGACGCGAGACGAATATTCTGACCGTTACGCCCAATGGCGAGCGAAACCTGGTCCTCAGCGACAAGGATGTTAGCAGTCTTGTGCTCGTTATCCAACTCGATGCTCTTGAGTTTCGCAGGCGCAAGGGAGCGTTGGATGAAGACGATTGGTTCATCGCTGTAATTGATGACGTCAATGTTCTCGTTGTTCAATTCCCGAACGATGGTGTGAATACGAACGCCCTTCATGCCGACACACGCGCCGACGGCATCTATGCGGTCATCGTGCGATTCGACGGCAACTTTCGCGCGCTCACCCGGCTCACGCGCAATGCGCTTGATCTCGATAATGCCGTCGTAGATTTCGGGAATTTCCATTTCAAACAACTTTTCCAAAAACTTCGGGTCGGAGCGCGACACGATCACCTGCGGAGTACCATTTTTCTTTTCTACCGATTTGACAAGAGCACGGATGCTCTCCCCCTTCTTGTAACGCTCTTTGAGAATCTGCTCGCTCTTCGGCATGATCAATTCGTTGCGGTTATGATTGATAAGAATCTCGTTTCGCCGCAACTGATAAATCTCGCCGACGACGATCTCGCCGATGGATTGACTGTATTCCGCAAACATATTTTCGCGTTCAATTTCCTTGATGCGCTGATTCAGGTTCTGCTTCGCGCTAATGACGAGTCTGCGGCCGAAAGATTCTAACGGCACAATCTCCACATACTCTTCCCCGACATCGAGCGATTCACCCGATAGTTCGCGCGCTTCTTGCACGCTGATGTCGGTCTCAGGGTTTACGACCGCCTCGACCACTTCTCGCTTGAGCATGATTTCGATCTCGCCCTTTTCCATGTTCACGACGATATCGAACTTCGCCTCTTGTCCGTATTTTTTGCGGACCATCATCGCGAACACTTCCTCAACTATCGACGCGAGCGTGTCCTTATCAATCCCCTTCTCCCGCACCATCGAGCCGAAGGAATCAACAATCTCTGCGTTCATGTCTTAATCTCCGAATAATTTCTAAACTTTGACCGCTCACCACGGCGGCTTCACTATCGCTTCCTCAATCACTTCCAGGCGAAGAGTTCTCGCAACGGCATCCACCTCCAGAATGATGGCATCATCAAGAGCATCCAGCAGCTTTCCCGTCATCTCTCCCTCATCCGTTCTCGTCTTTACCACGAGTGTGCGTCCAACGTGCTTTCGATACTGCCACGCGTACGTGAGCGGCCTCTCAATGCCCGGGGAGGAGACTATGAGAGTGTAGGACTGTGGAAACGAATCTCGCACATCCAACTGCTTTGCAACGTCGCGACTAATCGCACTACACAAGTCGCTTGTAACTCCAGCTTCCGCATCAACAAAAACTTCCACGATGGGCTTCGCTTGCTTCCCTCTCAGCACGATGCCTATCAGATGAGCACCGTGCGTTTCACAGCACGGCTCGACCACCGGATACAAATCCTTGCTAATCATTCCCAATCGAGCAGAAGGTTTGAGATACGCTGCGATCACGCAAACAAAAATAGCCCGTTACGGGCTACTTCTGAAGGCAATGGAAGCTAACGAACTTCTATCTGAGTTGCAAGAAGCTGCGGATTAAGATTTATTTTTTTGAGCGGTCAGTGGCGAGGCGAGTCAGCCGGAGCATTTGCCGATGGGCGTATCAAGAACACTTCGTCGGCAGGTCGCAGCGGCCGATTGAACCACAGCGGTCTCCGTAACCCACCGGGTCCCGGCGCAGGCTTCGTCATACGCAACCACTCCTTGTAGATTGCAAACGATTTCTCGGTATCTGCGAAGACGTCTCCGTAGCGGTCGTCGGGCAGGGCTTTGGTAATGCGCACCTTCTGATGCCAGCAGTGCATACCGCTTACAGGATCGGGGTGGACAGGAAAGGTAATGTTCTGATGCACGCCGCCGTCGCTCCAAAAGATGCGCGCCGTATCGGGATCAGCACTCATGAACGGGCGAATGGAATCAATGCGCCGCATGCGCCATTGCCCTTTCGCCTCTTCGGAGATCGAGACCAAACTTGTTGCCCAGCGATTTCCCGGCGCGTCATTTGATCGGCGCCAGCGCCCGAGATGATGCGAGCACGCGACAACGCCGGGTTTCATTCCCTCCGTCACCCAGACGCGATCGACGAAGTAGCCAATGTCGGTCGTTACGCGAATCAAATCGCCGGTCTTCAGTCCTAACCGCTGGGCATCGGAGGTGTGCATCCACACGGGGTTGCGATTGGAGATTTCATACAACCATTTTGCGTTACCCGAACGCGAGTGAATCAATGTCGGCAACCGAAACGTTGGGACAAGCGGAAACTCTCCTTTGCTTCGATCCATTTTTTCAGGATGCAAATGGCTCTTGATGTACACGGGAATCCGATACTCGCTCCATCCCCAATCTACCATCGTCTGCGAATAGAATTCCTGCTTGCGCGAAGGTGTGGGAAATCCTTCATACGCCGCGCCATTCACCATCACACCGATACGCTTGCCGCTTCTGATGATGACGCCGGTCTTTGCATCGGTCTGTGAGTCTTGAAGTTCCGACGCAGACAGCAAGCGGCGATGCTTGTTGTATGAAGTGGATTCCACTTCGAACGCGCCAAACTTCCGCATATATTCGAGCGGCGCCAAACCGTGCTCGGCAGCTTTCGCCGGCAACCCCGGCGTGTGCTCGAAGATGTATTGATAGTATTCATCAATAGTGATTTTTTCGCCGGGACGGTATGGTGAAATGAAATGCTGCTTGATGCCGAGTGCGCCGTCCGGGTCAATGTGCCACGATAGCTCGATCCAGAATTCGTCTTCCTCCCACACTTCGCCCGGATTCGCTTCGTAGGTAAACCGCACGGGCTTCCCTAATTTGCGTCTCGCTTCGCGCAGCACAGGCTGCCGAAACGCGATCCACATGCCTGAATGCGTCTCGTAGCTGATGATGTCGTGCCGCTCGCCGGCATGACCCATCGGCAACACGTAGTCGGCAAAATATGCGGTCTCGTTCCATGTCGGCGTCAGCGCGGCGTGCAATTCGATTTTGTTTTCATCCGAGAGCGCTTCGATCCATGAGAAACCATCCGGATAGGTCCAGACGGGATTGAAGACGCGCGTGAAATAGACGGCAAGCTTGCCGCGATTCTCTTTCAAAAAATGCGGAAGCAGAAAACTCATCTCGTAATGCGCGAGGGGATACTCGTTGGGGAAATGCAGCTCGTTCCAGAATTGTTGAGCAGGCGGCTTGTCGAAGAAGGTGGGCTTGAATTTATTCCATGCACTCGGCGACGTACCGCCGACGGTTCCGACACTGCCTGTGAGCACGTTGAGGAAATGCAGACAGCGCGCAACCGCCCAGCCGCCCAAGTTGCCGCTACCAGCCGAGCGCCAGTTGTGCGAGGAGAAACGCGTGCCCGCCTTGCCGATCTGCCGCGCTACTTCGACGATCATGTTCGCACTCACTCCGCTCTCTTTTTCGGCAAACTCCGGCGTGTATTCCTTATACACCTCCTTCAGCGCGGCGATAAAATTCTCGAACGTGATGGCAACGGTGGGAAAATCTTTTTCGAGAAATTGCTGCCAGTTCACCCAGTCGCGAAGGTATGGTTCATTGTACAATTCTTCGTCAAGAAGAACCTTTGC
This sequence comes from uncultured Chitinophagales bacterium, assembly GCA_964444145.1. Lineage (GTDB taxonomy): Bacteria > Bacteroidota > Ignavibacteria > UBA10030 > UBA6906 > CAADGV01. Next base: position 39,774 of record CAYUFU010000005.1, on the reverse strand, counting down.
CATTGCAAGCAGGACGGCAGCTTCGCTGCCCGGGTAGGTCGGCATCCAATAGTCCGCCATGCTTGCAGTGTTGGAGAGCCGCGGGTCCATCACTGCAAGCTTCGCGCCATTCATCATCCCCTCGATGATACGTTGCGCGTGCGGGTTGAAGTAATGTCCCGATTCAAGATGCGCACTGATCAGCAAGATGAAATGCGCTTTGGCGTGGTCCGGCGAAGGTCGGTCGTACAATTGCCAGAGTGCGTAGCCAAAGCGCGCTCCCGACGAGCAGATGTTCGTGTGACTGTTGTGCCCGTCCACGCCCCATGATTGCAGAATCCGATCCATGTAACCTTCATGGCCCGGTCGCCCGACATGATAGACGACTTCGTTGTTTCGCTTCTCCTGGAGCGCAGCGCGAATTCGGTCGGCGATATCACCCAACACCTCGTCCCAAGAAACGCGCTGCCACTCGCCGTCGCCGCGTTTGCCTTTGCGTTTCATCGGATACAGAATGCGGTCGGGGTCGTTGATTTGATTTATCGTGGCGGGACCTTTCGCGCAGTTGCGTCCACGGCTGCCGGGGTGATAAGGGTTTCCTTCGAACTTACGAACCCGGAGTGTTTCTTTGTCAATGTAACTCAACAGACCGCAGCCTGCCTCGCAATTGAAGCAGGTAGTCGGAACGATCATGTAGTGTTTCGCCACGCGCCGTGGCCAGCGCTTCGCCTCATACTCCACCCAATCGTCCCACTGCTCGGGTGGCGGGTAGTTCGAGAGAACGGAAGGCGCCGTCAAACGAGGTAGCTGTTCGCCGAGGTCGTCGTGGAGATTTGGAATGAGGCGGAGTGTTTCCGCAATCTTTTCGATAAAACCTGGTGTGTGAATTGTTGACATAGACCTTCCCAGAACAAAACGTACGTGAAATGGATAAATGGATTATTGGATTGTTGGATTCCTGAATTCCGATCATCCATCAAACCAATTATCCATTTCCATACCCTTCGTCCCGCTTTGCGGGCATCAGGGTTTGGTGTCAGCTCAACGGAATCAACTGCGGCGCCCGCACCCAGACGTGCTCGGTGACGTAGATGCCCGCGAGCACCAGCAACCCTGCGATGGGCAGTAGAGACCAACCGCCCAACCACAGCATGACTAATGGCAAAACGTTGCCGGCAAGCAGCACGCCGAGCCACAAGTGATTGCGAAAGCGCCCCGCCACAATCATCTTCACGGTTGCTCGGGCGTCCTCCGTTGGATGCGGCGTAATCAGCTCTAGTGCGATGACTATAAGATTGAATGCAATACTGCCAATCAATACAAGTCGAAGGTATTGAGACCATTCCCCCGTTTCGCTCATGAACGGCGCGAGCAGAGCGAAGAGTGCACCGCCTGCCATCAACGCGTGCACGAGCATGTGCAGCGAGAGCGCCGGGCTTTGCCAGAAGTCGCGCCCTTTTGCCTGCGCGAACAGAAACGCGGTGTACACCGCAGTGAGGATGGCGAACACCGCGCCGCTCCACGTCGCCAGCGATATGAGGTCAAACCATCCGAAAAATTTCGCCGCACTCCACAACGACAGTAACGTTCCGTACGCTGCAATGATGTAGCCGCCGCGTACAAGCCACGAACCCCATTGCGGTCGCAGCAGCACGTACGCGAAACGCTTGGGCTGGTCCAAATCTTTCACAAGGAACACACCCGTCAATAGCAGGAAGAAAAGCGCGAGCGTCGAGCCGAACCATTGCGTTGATTCCGGGACGACGACTCCCGACAGCGCAGCGAGGAACGGAACGAGAAACGCGCCGCAAGCGATCGCCTTCGTCCACACGTATGTGGAAACCTCCCATCCCCAGACGGCGCCTTTGTTCGGCGCGTCGTACACGCGGCGCGCTTGTTCGCGCACCACGGCCTGCGCTTTTTGTTCCGCCTTCTGTTGGTCTCCGCTCGTCGGAATCAAAACTCTTTCATCGCCCCATCGCCCGTTCTCCCCATCGCCCGTTCTTCCCATCAACTCTTGTTTCATTCTCGTCGGGTCCGATTGCCTGATACGCGCTTCGGCAAAATGGGCAAAGTGCCCGACGCCCGTCGCCTGTGAACTCCACATGTACGCGTGTGATTGCTCCGCAGCCAGTGGCGTGAGCGACGCTCTATCGCCTTCGATGTAGAACAGTTTGGGATGAGTTCCCTTTTCCACTTTGCGCGCGCTTGTTTGCTCTCGTGCGGCAAGGTGCGCAATCTCGGACAGCGGGTCGTCGAGGTCGCCGGAGATGATGGCGTGTTCGGGACAAACATTCACGCACGCAGGTTCAAGCCCAATATCTATGCGATGCGCGCAGTAGTTACATTTGGCGGCGGTTTCCGTTTCGGGGTCAATATATAGTGCATCGTACGGACAGGCTTGCATGCAGGCTTTGCAGCCGATGCAGCGGCGATTGTCGAAGTCAACGATGCCATCGTTGCGCGTAAAGAGCGCAGTAACGGGACAAATCGTAACGCAGGGCGCGTCGGCGCAGTGATTGCATCGCATCACCGAGAAGAGTCGCCGCGTGTTCGGGAATTCTCCCTTCTCAAGGTACTTCACCCACGTGCGGTTAACGCCGATGGGGACGTCGTGCTCCGCTTTACACGCGACAGTACAGGCATGACAGCCGATGCACTTGCGATTATCTATGATGAAACCGAAGTTCATGGATTAGACTCCAAAGCCCAAGTTCAACGTACCAATGAAACTCTAAGGCTCAAGTTCAAAACGGTACGAATCTCCGCATTGCAAAGGGCTTCTTTTCTAAAAGACATCACTTGGATATTGGAACGTGAATAGTGGAGCTTGCATCGTGGGGCTTAAGATACAAAGGCGCTGCGACAGAAACCATTATCGTACGAGTGTGACTGCCGCAGCGCTGAGCGCTAACGTCGAATAGACTGATGACTCACTGAAGCGGTCGTAGCGCAATGCCGTGTGGATCGCTCAAGGGATTCGCTGCCCCAAGCGGGATGATGGTGCTCTGCCGACGAGTTGCCACGTCTATGACTGCGACTCCGGGCGTTGTGCCGCGAATATCGTGCGTGCCCGTTGCAGGGTTCGGTCCACGCAGCGTGATAAATGCGCGGCCTCCTTCAGGAGAAAACACCATTAAGTCCGGCGCGTCGCCGACGTTGGCAATCGTCTCGACAAAGCTGCCACGTTGAAGGTCGAAGACCTTTACGTTGTCACTCAAACGGTTCACCATCCAAAGCTGCCGCCCATCCGGCGTCACTGCCACGCCGTGCGCATCCAAGCCGTCCGCGCCGGTGCCCATCGTATTCATGAGCGAGTGGTTTTGGCTTTCGAACATGTAGAAGTTGCCGCTCGTAAGCGTGCCGGAGTTGGCAAACATGATGTTGCTCCCGGGAGGTCCATTCACTAAGCCGCAGCCGGCCCGTGCAATTTGCGAAACGGGATATGACCTCACAACTTGCATCGTCGTTGCATCAACGACAGCCAAGCCGCCGCCACGCAGCGTGACGTATGCCGCGCGGGTGTCATAGGTGAACATATGGCAGATAGGCGCGTTGTCCGGGAATTCGGTCGTGTTGTTCAAAGGTGCTTGCGTGAGGTCCAACGTTCTGCCGAGGGTGAATGTTTGCGCGTCCGGGTCCACAACGATTTCCTTTAACTTTCTCTCGCCGATGACGGCCACCCATACTTGTCTCCCGTGCCAGTTGGGAATCGCAGCGTGTGTGCTCGCTCCTGTCGCAAGCGTTGCCACGATGGAATAATCACTGGCGCGGATCGCGAGCGTGTACCCTGACCCGCCGATGCATGCGACGTACGCGAATCGGAAATCCGCGCTGAACACAACCATGTGCGGCTTGCTTGCAGGCGCTGGTATCGTGATTTCGAGTTTCTGCTGCAGCGTAGTCAAGTCAAGCACATGAATCTTGTTCAAGCCCTGGTCGGCGACCCATAGTTCCATATTCGCCGGCACGAATTGCGACGTGGATGGAAGCACGTCGCAGCCCCAGAGCCCGAGAGCGCAAGCCGTGAGGGTCAACAGACACACGAGAATCAGTTGCTTCATGGATACCTCCTTACTTGATGGAAAAGAACACGGTTGTAAGCTCCAAATCTCAAAACCCAAGTTCCAAATCCCAAACGGATTTGGAACTCGGAGCTTGGATATTGGATCTGTTAACTCCTACTTGGTTCCCAAACCCGACTTGACTTGCACCGTCAGCTCATCTTGGATTGAGCCGGGCATCCGCACGTTTTTCATGAACGCCCAGTTGCCCGCGTCTTCGAAATACATTTTCATGCGAAACATCACTTCCACCGTACGCACCGTTACTGCATCGCCTTCCTTCGCCACAACAATTTCAATCGGATACGCGGCGGCGTGTGCCAACCCGGGGTACTTCAGATTTTCGCGTGACTCATCGGCTCCCGCACCTACGATGTCGAATGATTTGCCGTCCATCGGCGTGCCGGTGGTTCCAAATAACACGGTTTCGAACGGCGGCAATTCCAGTTCGTACACACGATGCATACCCCACTTCTTACTTTGCTGACTCAAGCCATCCCGGACTTTTGCGGCAACCTCTTTCCAATTGCCTCCGCTCACGGTCGCTAGCTCCACGAGCTTGCTGTCGAAGCTGCCGCCCGCCATCACGCCCATTGTCTTGCTGATGTAACCGACATGGCGCATCTGTCCGTATTGCCTCTCACTCGGGTTCCCCTTCACTGCGCTCGCGATCATGCTGCGCAGCGCCTGCAGATGCGCCTGAGTCATCGCTTCGTATTTCGTATCGTCCATCAGAATCGTGCGATTGATCGAATGCGGGTTCACGACAGCAACGTGAATTCCATTCTCGTCTTCGAACAGATTGACTCTGTCAACGACTGCAAACGGTCCCGTAGTACGATTCGCCGCCATGACATTGTCGGCATACGAAGACTTGTGAAGTACGAAGACACGCGCTTTGTACATGCATCCATCGGGCACACCGGCGTTGACTTTCGTTACGACACTCCAACCTGCAGCGCGTGCGCTGTTCTCAATTGAAGACGAGATTGCCTCGAAGGTCCCGTGAGCGGACTCGATCACGTACTGGTACACTCCATACTCCTTCTCCCCGCTGACGGCTGCTTGTGTGGCAACTCCAAGGGCGAGGAGCAAGAGAGAAAGCATCCAAGCCAGTTGACGTGTAGCTTGGTGTGAGATTGCTGGTTTTCTCATCATACACAAAGGTCGCAACCCAGTATTATTCTTTTCTCTGATTTCCTTGAACGAAAGATTTTGCATTGTTGTTCTTCGTGAACGTCGCGGAGAGTACTCGTTGCTCGCTTCTCCGTCCGCCTTGCGGAACTCAGGATGTTATCAGAATCCGAACCCGACGCTGAACTCCCACTGGTTCATCTTCAGCTCAATCGTTTGCCCGGCGAGTGGATCTAACGGGTTGACTCCGATGACGCTTTTAGGGAACGCGCGCATCACGGCAACATCTATTTCCTGGTCATCGCTCACCTTTTTCGAAATGCCAATCGTCAAGTGTTGTTCAACCACGCCAGGGGCAAGGATGTTGAAGAGAACCTGCGAGGTCAACGGATTCGTGCCGCCTTCAATCGGCTGCTTGCCGTATGAGTAGCCCGCGCGCCACGTCCACCCGCCTTCGGTTTGCAGATACACGCCGCCTTTGAACACCGTCATGTCTTTCCAACCGAAACCCGCGGCTGCATCACCGCCGAGAGGAGATTGCTGAAGATTCGGCAGCAGGGGATTCGCGATTGATTTGATTCCGCTATAGAGGATTTGTTGCACGTCGAACGCGAGACCCATTTGCTCGAAGCCGAGCGCGATGCCGACAGTCCAATTCGTCGGAATGTCGAAGTCGCCCTGCTGCGCGAAGAGCCCCGCGTATTTGTCGAATGCCCCCATGGAGATTTTTGTTTGGATCGATGCACCGACCGAAAGGAAATCCATCAACTGTCCGAGATAGCCGAGGCGTGCACCGAAACCGAGCGAGGTGCTGTACGCATTATCGGAAAGGTTCGCTGCGCTGCTGGAAAACCCACCAAACGCCTTCAAGCCTGTTGCCTTGAAGCGTTGAAACGCGAGAACAGGCGTTATTCCAAAACCGTGCTTTTCCGCGACCTTAATTGCGTACGTGGGCGTAAGAAACAATTGCGCCAAATCAACGCCTGTCGGCGTAAAGCCAAAGGTGGGCGCGTTATAGTTAGTGTTCATGCCTCCGTTCCCAAAAATCGCAACACCGACTGAGTTGTTTTCATCAACCTGCCAGACTGCGCCGAGCGAGGGGATGACGAAAATCTTCGAGCCGCTTTCGATTGTACCGGGTGCCAAGCCGAAGGTGCCGGGCTGCATCGAAGGTGCGCCGGTTACAGTGTATTGTCGGTTCGGATTGAACAGCGACACGCTCACGTCGTAGCCAGCTCGAACGAACGCTATGCTGCCGGGATTCGTCGCTGTCGCGAGCGGTCCAAAACTCAGCGCTACACCCGCGCCCGCTATTCCCTTCTGCTTCAGTCCGAACCCATGTGAGAAATATCCGTTGGTCGCGTACAGGTTGCTCGCGCACAATGCTACACCAAGCGCCACGAAAAAAATCTTAAGGCTTTCGTGTTTCATTGTTGTCCTCCTCGTTGAGTGAGTGATGTAGAAGCCGTGTAAGCGTCTTTTTTGACTGATGGACTAATCGGAAGTCAAGATAGATCCGTTGCGGAATCTACCCTTGGCGTCGAATCGAGAGTACGGTTTGAAAGGTTGGTGCAATTGAAAGGCAATTCAAATGCCAGTGTTAGCTTTCCGCTTAGTGGGATGGAATTGGATATTTTTGAGCCAGAGCCATAAGGGACATCGAGAAAATTTCTGGCAGCGGGTTTTGAAAATGGTTGAACTACCATAAACATTTTTCATACATAGACGAATGCCAATCCCAAGCTGAAGTTGATGCGAGTTTTGATGCGCTAGTGTTTGCCATCGTTCATGCCCATGGCGGCATGAATCTTGTCTTTTCTGCAATCCAATACAGAAAACTCTCGCCAAGACGCGAAGGCACAAAGAAAGAAGTCAGAAGCCGATTCGGGAATCTTCGAGAGTTTTTATCCAACGAGGTGACGTTTCCAATTTTCCTAAAGAGACCTGGCGGCTGTGGGATTTTGCGCGACGCTATTTCGGATGCATGTCGTTTACAATTGTTTCGGCATTGCGTAGATTGATGCAGGACGGACGAAGTTTTTTACATCTCGATTCAAACCATTCAACCTCCTCTCATGTGGCTTAAGAACGCAGGACTCAAGCGCAAGTTTTTGGTGAGCACGATCGCCACCGTCATTGTGATGGCGCTAGCCGGGAGCGCGCTGGTGCTTGTGCTGGTACGCGCTAACCCTGCGAATCTGCTGATGGCGCTCATCATCGTTACGATTTTTTATATCGCGGTCGGAGTAACAGGAATACTTCTCATCACCCGCATCATGGTGCAACCGGTCGTCTCTCTCACCGCGAAAGTCGAAGAAGTGCGTCGCGGGAATCTCGACACGGAAATAGACGTGAGCGCATTGCGTGACTCGGGCGACGAATTGAATCAGCTGATGAGCGGCTTCGCACAAATGGTGCGCGACCTCCGCAGCAGTATCGAAGCACTCAAACACTCGAAGGTGCAAGCGGAAGAATACTCCGCGAAGCTCGAGCAGAGCAACCGACGGCTGAACGCCATGTTCGATCATTTGCCCGACGGGGTGATGATTGTTGACCGAAGCTTCCGTATCGTCCATGTCAATCCCGTCATTGAAAAATTCATGGGGAGGACACTTGAGCAAGTACGCGGCGAGCATTGCTTCGAGATGTGTCAAGGAACGGAGCGACGCTGCTCGTTCTGCCGGGCCGATACGGTGTTTCAACTCGGCGGCCGTGCTTCGACCTTCTGTACAAAGCCTGCGTTCGCCGGTCAAGAGGGCCGCATGTTGGAGATTTATGACTTTCCGTTGTTCGATGAAAAGGGAGAAGTCGAACACGTGATCGAGTACGTCAAAGACGTCACCGACGCAGTAAAGATGCAGCAGAACTTGGAGCGTGCACAGCGCCTTGCGGAAATCGGCAACATTGCCACGGTCGTCGCGCATGAAGTCCGCAATCCACTGAATGCCATTCGCGGCGCTGTACATTATCTCAGAGGTGAATGTACCGAAGAGAATATTGTGTCGTATCTCAGGCTGATGGAAGAACAAGTTGAACGGGTCGCGAACGTGACCTCGAACTTGCTCGACTTCGCCAAACCATTGGTGGTGGAGTTTCAACAGCAGACGATAATGCCTGTGATTGACCAAGCGCTCGCCCAAGTCGAGCGTCAGATTCGAAAAAAGCGCGTCCACCTTCAGAAAGACATCGAAGCAGGCTTGCCGATGTTTCCGATGGACGCCGCGCAGGTGGAACGTGCGATCATCAACCTGCTCAACAATGCGCTTGAATCCATGTCAACAGGCGGAAACCTCTGCATCTCTGCGCGCCATGCTGGCGGCACCGAAGCCGCGACGGAAATCGAAGTCGTGATCGCCGACGATGGTCCGGGCATCGGCAACCGCGACCCTGACGAATTCTTCAAGCCGTTCTTCACAACAAAGCTGCAAGGCACAGGTTTGGGGTTGTTCATCGTTCGTAAAATAATGGAAAGTCACCAAGGCAAGGCGCGACTCGAACCGAACGACGGGAGAGGAACGCGCGCCGTGCTGACGTTCCCGACTCGCCTCAAAGTGTATGAAACCGAAGCCCGCCATTTTGGTTATAGATGACGAGCCTGCAACCCTGAAGGTGATGGAGGCAAACCTGCGGCGTGAAGGATATGCCGTAAGCCTCGCCGCCGACGGACAAGCGGGACTCTTATATGTCGCAACACAAAACTTCGACGTCATCATTGTCGATTACATGATGCCGAACTTAGACGGCATCGCGCTCATCGAAAAGGTGCGCACCATGGGTCTCGATGTTCCCATCATCATCATCACCGCCTACGGCTCCATCGAGCATGCGGTAAAGGCGATGCAACTCGGCGCAGCGCACTACTTGTGCAAACCCATCAACTATAGCGAGTTGATGATGGTACTGAAACGAACACTCGAGCAAAATCTTCTCAAGCGCGAGGTGGCGCGCTTGCGCCAAGAGCTGAGCGAACGGCACGGGTTCAGCAACATCATCGGCAAGTCTCCCGCGATGCAGAAGATCTACGACTTGATTGCCGATGTCGCGAAGACGGATGCGACAGTCCTGATTCAAGGCGAGACGGGAACGGGCAAAGAGCTCATTGCAAAAGCGATTCACTACAATAGCAGCCGTACCGGCGGGCCGTTCATCGGCTTGAGCTGTGCGGCAATACCGGACACGCTCTTGGAAAGCGAGTTGTTCGGCTACGAGCGCGGCGCGTTTACGGGCGCGCTACGAACGCGGCAAGGACGTTTCGAGCTTGCCGAAAGCGGAACGCTGTTCCTCGACGAAATTGGCGACATGCCGCTGCAAACGCAGGCAAAACTCTTGCGCGTGCTGCAGGAGCGCGAGTTCGAGCGTATCGGCGGTAACGAAACCGTGCGTGTTGATGTGCGGCTCGTATCCGCAACCAACCGCGACTTGCGGAAGGCGATTCAACAAGGCACCTTCCGCGAAGACTTGTTCTACAGGCTGAACGTCGTACCGATTACGCTGCCGCCGCTGCGCGAGCGGCTCGAAGATTTGCCGCTGCTCGCGTTTCATTTCTTGCGCATGTACGCGGAGCGCTTCAACAAAACCATCGAGAGCATCGAGCCTGACGCAATCCAGTTGCTCGCACACCAACGATGGCAGGGCAATGTTCGAGAGTTGGAGAACGTCATCGAACGAGCTGTTATCATCGAAAAGGGAGACGTGCTCGGCAAGGAAACCATCACCCATTGCTTGCTGCCCGAAGATCGCGCCAGTTTTCAGTTCCTCGTGTACGACGGGATTCCGTTCGGCAAAGCGAAACAGGATTTGCTCGACCACTTCGAAAAAAAATACATCAGCCGCTTGCTTGAGAAGCACAAAGGGAACATCACGAACGCCGCGCACGACGCCGAGCTGGACTACAAGAATTTTTTCGAGAAGATGAAGCGGCATGGGCTGAGTAAGTGGGATTTCAAGGAGACGGTGTGACATTGCTGATGGTTCAACATCAACCGCGGCGTGAAACTCTCTCAAACGGATGAGGCATGAGTGATAATTCGACAAAGGTTTTCTTATACATCATTCGCTTCGCGCCAATGTTGTTGTTCCCTTTCGTGCCGTCTCTTCGTCCCCTGGTCGCGCAGCCGTTCTCACGACACGTCGAAAGCATCCCCGTTGTGGTGAACGGCGCACCACTCGTGCTGCCGTTCGGCGGGGGCGTCAATTCGCCGCAACATCAATTCGTGGACATTGACAGCGACGGCGACCTAGACCTTTTCGTGCTCGATGTTGACCCGCCGGTGGAGTTTTATCGCAATGAGGGAACGCGGTTTGCTCCCCTTTATAGACTCCGCAACGGAGCAGTTGCGCTGCCACCGGTCTCGCGTTGGATGTTGTTTTACGATATTGATGGCGATGGCTTGCGCGACCTCTTGACAGAGGACAGTACACTGGTAGGCACAAGCGTGTACAAAAATATTGGCACGCCACACTCGCCCCAGTTCACAAGAGTAAGTCCGTTGCTGAGAGATTCGAGTGGCTTTGTAGTGTTTCCCGGTCAGAACAGCATACCCGCGCTGGTGGATATTGACGCCGACGGCGACTATGATTTTTTCTCGAGCAACAACGACGGCACGGTAAATTATTATCAGAACATCGGCAACGCGACGACGCTTCGGCTCGTGTTCAGGACAACGCGTTGGGCAGGAATCCTCATCACGGGCGATTCGTGCACGATAGGGCTGGTAATGAGTTCCCACCATGGCGCAAGCTCCTATCGCTTTGCCGACTTCAATGCCAACGGGACGTACGATCTGTTCATCGGCGACCTGTTTTCGACTGGCCTGTTCCTGCTTCTCAACAACGGCACACCGACAGACCCGCGGATGGAATGCAACACCGCGCATTTTCCGACGAACCAGCCAGTCGCTACCGCTGGCTTCAACCACACAACCTTTGCCGACATTGACTGCGACGGCGACCTTGATATGTTCGTCGGCGTGCTGGGAGGCGTAACGCAGCGGGACGGCTTCTTGTTTTATCGAAACAACGGCTCGCCGAGCGCGCCGCTGCTGCAGCTCCACACACATAACTTCCTCACCATGATTGACGTCGGCATGAGCGCACATCCCACGTTCGTTGACATTGACGCGAACGGCACGCACGATTTGTTCGTCGGCAACTTGAACGGACAGCTTGCCTATTTTCGAAACGTCGGAACACCCGCGTCGCCGTCATTTCTTTTTGTGGATTCGGTGTATCAAAATATCGCGGGGGGATTTTCCTACGCGCCAACGTTCACGGACATCGATGCTGATGGCAAGAAGGACCTGTTCCTCGGTCTGTTCGATGGCACGATGCGATACTATCGCAATGTCGGGACGCCGCAGGCAGCGCAATTCGTGCGCGCGAATTCCCCCGTGGACACGGTTCGCGTGGGATTCAATGCCGCGCCCGCATTCGCCGATATTGACGCGGACAACGACCTGGATTTGTTCGTCGGCAACGCTGCCGGTCAACTTCGCTTCTATCGAAACAACGGGACCGCGTCGAACTTCCGGCCTGCTCTCGTCTCGACGAATTTTCAGAACACTCAAGTAAGCCGGAACGCCGCCCCAGCATTCACCGACGTGGACGGCGACGGTGATGCCGATCTGTTTATCGGCACGGATGAAGGCAGAATCGAGTTCTATGAAAACACGGGAAGTCCCTCGAACGCGCAGTTCGTTCGGCGAACGAATCACTACGCCAATACCGAGCCTGCGCTGGAAGCCTCTCCAACGTTTGCCGACATTGACGGCGACGGCGATAAAGATTTGTTCTTCGGTGTGCGGCGCGGCGGCATCCACTATTATCGTAACGAGAGAATCACGATGTCAGTTGTAGAGCCGAGCAGGCCGCAGCCGACTGCGCTCGAGCACACCTACCCCAACCCGTTCAACAGCATTGCGAGTATCCGGTTTCAGGTTGCCCAACAGGGACATGTACAACTCCACATATTCGATGTTACGGGGCGTGAAGTGGCGACGCTTGTCAACGATCTACGCGCACCCGGCAGATACGTCGTACAATGGGACGCGTCGCAGCACCCCAGCGGCGTGTACCTCTATCGCTTCACGGCGCCGACAACGATGCAGACCGGAAGAATGCTTCTCGTTCGCTGAGATGAGGAACTTGTGAACGCCGCATGACATCTCAGCACGATAAACGCGAAACTCTTCGCCGCGATTTATTCTCCGGACTCACGGTGGCGCTCTTCGCGCTGCCGCAAGCGATTGCCTACGCGCTGCTCGCGGGCATCCAGCCGCAATACGGACTCTACGCGTTCATGGTCAGCACGGTGGTCGGCTCGTTCTTCGGCTCGTCGCGGCATCTGCAAACCGGACCGACGAACGCGACTGCGATCGTCGTCGCAAGCGTTTTGGCGTCGTACGTTCATCACGACAAGTTCATGGGCGTCGTCTTGTTGCTCACGTTTCTCGCCGGTGCGCTTCGACTCGCCGCCGGTTTGCTGCGCTGGGGAACGCTGACACATTTCATTTCGCGTCCGGTGTTGGAGGGGTTCATTGCCGGCGCGGGATTATCCATCGTCATCAATCAACTGCCGAACCTTTTAGGAATTCCAGGCAGCACACAGCCTTCGATTCTCGAAGCAGCCGCACACCTGATTTCCGGCGCGCATCAACTGCAACCGCTTGCCGTTACAGTTAGCATGGGAACGATCGCCGCGGTGCTCTTGCTCAACAGAATCATTCCAAAATCTCCGAGCGGCGTTCCCTATGTGCCGACGTATCTGATTACATTGCTTCTTGCAGCGGGCGCCGCCGCATTCTGGAAATTGGACGAGCGTGGAGTTCGGGTACTCGGCGAGTTACCCGGCGCGTTTCCGCCGCTGAGCCTCCCTCTCGTTGATGCATCGCTTGCGCGTGCGCTCCTGCCCGGTGCATTCGCAGTTGCACTCATTGGCGTAGCTGAGTCTATTTCCATTGCGAAGTCCGTCGCCGCGTTCTCGGGCGATCGCGTGGACGCCAATCGCGAATTAGTTGGACAAGGTCTCGCGAATATGAGCGTTGCGTTCTTCAGTGGTATGCCCGTTTCAGGCTCGCTGACGCGCACCATGCTGAGTTACCAAACTGGCGCCGTAACCAAGCTTGGCAATACCTCGGCGGCGTTGTTCTTCCTGCTTGCCGTGCTCGTTCTTCATCCACTGGTGCGCTCTATTCCCATCGCAGCTCTTGCAAGCATTCTCATCGTCGTCGCATTCACCATGGTAAACTGGCGCAGCGTGCACATGGTCATGCGGACGACGCGCTCGGACGCCATCACGATGGTTGCTACATTTGCAAGCGCATTCATCTTTCCTCTCGACTACGCTCTGTACATCGGCGTCGGTGTGTCGCTCGTGTTGTTCCTTCGAAAAGCACAAATGCCGCAGGTGCAGGAGTTGGTGTATGACGCTGCATCCGGCTTTCACGAGCGGGATGCTTCACTCGAGCGAGCGACGCCGGAGATTGCCATTCTGCATATCGAGGGCAATGTGTTTTTCGGTGCCGCGGACCTTGTAGAGGAAAAAATCGCTCGTGTGGCGCGTCAGGAACATTTGCATGTCCTCATCCTTCGCATCAAGCGGGCCGGAACCATTGACGCGACATTCCTTCTCGCAATCCAGAAACTCACCGAGGAGATGACCAAACGAGACAAGATGCTGCTGATTTCCGGCGTAACGGGCGACGTGGAAACCATCTTCCGTCGCTCAGGCTTCGACCAGATTATCGGGCGCAAGAACCTCTTTTTCTCAGATGCAACGATACTCAACTCCACTCGTCAGGCGCTTGCGCGCGCAATGGAGCACGTCAATGCAAAGGTAGGAACGGACTATGAAATGGGGTCGTAACGCGCAGGGGTGCTTGTTGCAGGCGATGGTGCGTCTTCTTCGTTTTCCGGCGCACGTCGCGACAGCGACGTCTCTTTTCATTCTCACGATTTCATCGGGTGTTGGAGCGCTCGGTCACGTGCTTCTTGGGAACGTTCTGCCGACACTTGCCATCGCAATTGGTTTGGCAGTCATCGTCGGCGCGCAATTCGGCGCGGCAGTTGCGCAACACATTCGCGGGCTATGGATCGTGCGGCTTCTCGCGCTTGCTCTTGTCGCAGTGGCGATGCGATTGCTTGCTTCATAAGCGTTCACGGTGGATAGGACATAATCGGGTCATTATTCGGTGTTCGATATTCGATATGTGGCATGAATAACGAATAATGAACATCGAATTTCGAACGTCGAAAGTTTTTGATTCGAAACTCATGATTGAACCAGACACCAAACGGAACTTCAGCGCGACCAACCATGTCGTCAACGTGCTGCTCATCGGCGCGGGGAAAGCTGGCAGTATGCTCTTGCAGCTCATCCAAAACGATCCGGGCATCACCATCGTCGGGGTGGTTGATATCAATGCGAACGCGCCGGGAATGTCGCTTGCGCGACAACGCGGCGTGCCTGTGTCACTGGACTACCGCGAGTTCATTCACAACGATGCATTGGATCTGATCATCAACGTCACGGGTAGCTGCGAATTGCAGGAGGAGTTGCTCCGCGAGAAACCGCAGCAGACGGAGCTGATTGGAGGCGTTGGCGCGCTCTTCGTCTGGACGCTGTTGGACGAGTATGGCAAACGCGAAATTCTTGAAGACCGCTACGGCTTGATGCTGCGCGAGCTTGAGCGTCATGCCGCGGGCGAGTTCGTCATTGGCAAAACGGAACCGATGCGCGAGGCAGCAAGCCTGATCGCGAAAGTCGCGCCGACGCCGACCACCGTCCTCATTCGCGGTGAAAGCGGAACGGGGAAAGAAGTCGTCGCCCGCATGATTCACAAAAGCAGCCCACATCGCGACAAGCCGTTGGTCACGGTCAATTGCACGGCGTTCAGTCCCTCGTTGATTGAAAGCGAATTGTTCGGCTACAAGAGAGGCGCGTTTACAGGCGCGGCGTCCGATCGGATCGGACTCCTCGAAATGGCGCACAACGGCACGGTGTTTCTCGATGAGATTGGCGACATGCCGATGGAGATGCAGGCGAAGCTGCTGCGCTTCTTGCAGTCCGGAGAAATTCGTGCCGTCGGAGACGTTCAGACCAAGAAGGTGGAGGTGCGCATTATCGCCGCGACGAACCGAAAGCTTGAAGACGCGATCGAGCGCGGCGAGTTTCGCGCCGACCTTTTCTATCGCTTGAATGCATTCACGATTCACCTGCCTCCCTTGCGCGAGCGCCACGAGGACATTCCCATGCTTGCGTACCACTTCCTGAAATCTGCGCAGGCGAAAGTCAACAAGCGTGTAAGCAAAATCTCTCCTGAAACGCTTTCGGCGTTGACGATGTACGATTGGCCCGGCAACTTGCGCGAGCTGGAAAATGTCATCGAACGCGCGGTGGTGCTCACGACAACGGATGAGATCGGCATCGAGCATCTGCCGCTTGTCCTCCAGCCACAACATGCCGGCGAAAGTTTGGACGTGCACGCGCTGCGCGACGGCTTGATGTCGCTGAAGGGAACGATGATTGACAAGTTCGAGCATCAAGCTCTTTGCCGCTACCTTGCCGAAAGTGGAGGGAATATCTCTCGCGCCGCCGATGCAGCGAAAGTTCCGCGACGGACGTTTCAGCGGCTCATGGCAAAACACAGCATCGGTTCGGAGGTGTTCAAGACGGCTGGCGAAGAGTAGTTGCTTTTTCTCTGCGACATCCTCGTCACACTTTGCTGCGACACGCGTGTCACCACTACTTCCTGATTCAGAATCCCACCCATTTCGAGATTCTTCGCTTGCAGAAGACAATTCTGAATGTCATCTCGCATCACGACGCGGAACGAACGTTGACAGCGGAACCAGTCTCGCTGCGTCATTCTTGTCGCGGCTCTTCGCCGCGACGACATTCACTTTCACGAAACACACTGCATTTGCGCAATTCACGATTCGTAAGTTTGCTGGCATGGAGTTCGCTCTTCTCATGAACACTTCCAGAAAAAACATTCATGAACAAAGCGATGCGAGCAAAACGTCCTATCATCATCGGCATTGTGGGGGACAGCGCCGCGGGCAAGACGACCATCAGCGCTGGACTCGCGAATATTTTAGGAACCGAGCGCGTCACACGCATTTGCACCGACGACTATCACAGATATGATCGCACGGAACGCGCGCAGTTAGGCATCACCGCGCTGCATCCCGATTGCAATTACCTCGACGTCATGGAGCTGCATCTCGAGCGGCTGCATTACGGTCAGCCTATCTTGAAACCGGTCTATGATCATTCTAACGGAACTCTTGTTCGACCCGAATACATCCAGCCGACAGAGTTCATCATTGTCGAAGGCTTGCTCGGATTCTTCACGCCGGTGATGCGACAATTTTACGACGTCAAAGTGTATCTCGATCCACCGGAGGATCTGCGGACCGTATGGAAAATCAAGCGCGATACCACGAAGCGCGGCTATACCTCCGAGCAGGTTCGCGCCGAGATGGTGAAGCGAGAGCCGGACTCGCGCGATTTCATCCGACCGCAGCGCGAGCACGCAGACGTCGTCGTGCGCTTTCATCCATCGGAGGGCGTCGCGCCCGAAAACGCCGGACCCAATCTCAACGTGCAACTCGTGCTGCGACCGACGATTCCTCATCCGGATCTGAGCTATCTCACCAACGGCAACCGCTCAACGGCGGGAGGCGTGCGATTGGATTTGGGACGCGACTGCGGGCGCCCGGTGGACTTTCTCAACGTTGACGGCAATGTAAACGCCGGACAAGCTGAACGGCTCGAACAGGCGATATGGCTCCACTTGAACGGCTTGCGTCCTGTAGGCGAAGATCAATTCGGCGATTACGTTGACCAGACAGAGGTGCGGCATAGTCACCCGCTCGCGCTCACACAACTCTTGCTCACGTACCACTTGCTGCGTCAGTACAGCGACATAGAGAACGTACCGTTTGCTCCGCCTGTCGCAGCGCTTAGCAGGATGAGCTCGGTGCCGCGTACGGCGCAGAAAGTCCGCTCCTCGAGCACACAGCACACAAGATGAGTGATCACCAAAACGCAAAGGCACGCTTATGAACGATCAAACAAAATCTGTAAAGGGTCCGAACGGCAAAGCATTGTTCGACGCCGGAGTCAAAGAGTACAGTTCCGCCGGACGCTTCTACTACGATCCCGGCTACACGCCAAAAGAAACGGAAGTGCTTGCTGCATTTCGCGTAACGCCGCAGGAAGGTGTTCCGTGGGAGGAAGCCGCGGCGGCGGTTGCTGCGGAATCTTCCTCGGGCACGTGGACTACAGTCTGGTCGGATTTGTTGACGGACATGGCGCGCTACGCGGGCAGAACGTATCGCATCGAGCCGGTCGCGGGCTGCGACGATCAGTTCATCGCGTACATCGCATATCCGCTCGATCTCTTTGAAGAAGGCTCGATGCCGAATCTGATGTCCTCCATTGTCGGGAATGTTTTCGGATTCAAAGCGCTGCGCGCCTTACGACTGGAAGACATTCGGATTCCGCCGGTGCTGCTCAATACGTTTCAAGGTCCGCCGCACGGCATCCAAGTCGAACGCGATCGCATGAACAAATACGGTCGCGCAATCCTGGGCGGGACGATGAAGCCGAAGCTCGGACTCTCGGCGAAGAATTATGGACGCGTCGTGTACGAAGCGCTGCGTGGAGGATTGGATTTCACGAAAGACGATGAGAACATCACGTCGCAGCCGTTCATGCGCTGGCGCGACCGCTTCGAGTTCGTCATGGAAGCAGTGCACAAAGCGGAAGCGGAAACCGGCGAGCGCAAGGGGCACTATCTCAACGTCACCGCCGGCGATATGGAAGAACTGTACAAACGCGCCGAGCTGGCGAAGGAGCTTGGCTCGCGCATCATCATGGTTGATTACCTGACGGTTGGATTCACGGCGTTCGCATCGCTCTCGAAGTGGTGTCGCGCCAACGGCATGTTGCTGCACGCGCATCGCGCAATGCACGCGGTGATTGATCGCCAGCGCAATCACGGCATTCACTGGCGCGTGCTCGCGAAATGGTGCCGCATCGTCGGCGCCGATCATGTGCACAACGGCACCGTCGTCGGCAAGTTGGAAGGCGACCGGGCTTCGACATTGGGGGCGAACGATTTGCTGCGCGAGAGTTTTGTCAAGGCGGATAAGAGCCGCGGCATTTATTTCGGCCAACCGTGGCTTTCGATGCCGGGGATGTTTCCCGTCGCGTCGGGCGGTATTCACGTGTGGCACATGCCGGAGCTGGTGGCGATTTTCGGCGACGATGTCGTGCTGCAATTTGGTGGCGGCACGCTCGGTCACCCGTGGGGAAGCGCCGCGGGCGCGACGGCGAATCGCGTTGCGCTCGAAGCCGTTGTCCAGGCGCGCAACGAAGGTCGCGCGCTCGTCGCGGAAGGTCCGAGCATTCTCAAAGCCGCGGCGCGGCGATCGCCAGAGCTGCGCGTCGCGATGGAGACGTGGAAAGAAATCACGTTCGACTACAAAGCCGTTGACGCCATCGAGCCTGTCGCGGTGTGAAGCGGCGACAAAACAAATCCTTTTCTATTACGGAGCATCCACATGAAAACTGAAACTTTTTCCTTCTTGCCCCCGATGACCGAAGCGCAAGTCGCGAAACAGATCCAATACGTTCTTGAGAACGGCTGGATTCCGAACATCGAGTACACCGACCAGCCCGGACCAACGAACACCTATTGGAGTTTTTGGAGACTCCCGTTATTCAACGCGCGAACGTCAGCCGATGTTCTCGCCGAGATCGAAGCGTGCAAAGCGGCGAACCCCGGCTGCTACGTGAAGATCAATGGCTACGACAATCGGCGCCAGGGTCAGGTGTTGAGCTTCGTAGTGTATCAACCGTTGGGAGCGAACCATGAAAGTCGGTGAGGTGATGAGCCGCCGTGTTGTCGCGGCGACGAAAAATGTCAACTGTCAGGACCTCGCCAAGAAAATGCTTATGGGTTTTTTCAGCGGCTTGCCTGTGGTTGATGAGCAACAGCGCGTCATCGGCATCGTGACCGAGTTCGACATCCTCAAAGTGCTGCAGCATCGCGATGAGTACGGCTTTTGTTCCGCCGTCGCCGAAGACATCACGAGCAAGGATCCTGTGTGCATCGAGGAAGACGCCGAGGTGGACGAAGCAATCCGTCTTATGCGCGAGCGTCGGTTCATTCGCCTGCCCGTGGTTCGCAACGACAAGTTGGTGGGAGTCGTTTCGCGCGGCGACATTCTGCGCGCCTACGTGCAGGATGATTTCGTCACGCTGGAAAACGGCGAGGCGACAGGGCGCGAGTAGCGAGCCGATGGAAGTTCGCGACCTCACGATCATCGGCGGCGGCCCTGCTGGTTTAGCGGCGGCGTTCCGCGCCGGAATGCACGAAGCGACTTCTCGCATTGTCGAAGTGCTGCCAGCGCTCGGCGGACAGATGACCGCGCTCTATTCGGAAAAATATGTCCTCGATGTCTTTGGCTTGCCGAAAATTCTCTCGCGTGACTTGGTAAAAAATTTAGAAGAGCAGGCGTTTCAGTTTCATCCCGACGTGCATCTCAATGAACTTGCCGTCTCGCTCCGACGCATCGAACCGAACGGAAGCCATACGCTCTTCGAAGTCGCCACCGAACGAGATGCGTACGTTTCTCGCGCCGTCATCATCACGAGCGGCAACGGAATCATCACGCCGCGCAAGTTGACGCATGAGCGCGCTGAGGAATTTCAAGGGAAAGGAATCTTCTATGCCGTACAGCGAAAGGAAGATTTCCGCGGCAAGCGCGTCGTCATCATGGGGGGCGGCGACTCGGCGGCGGATTGGGTGCTGAACCTCGCCGACGTCGCCGCGGAGATTACGATGGTGCATCGCTCCGATGGTTTTGTCGCGCATCCCTCCACGATGCGCGCAATCCAACGGCTTGCCGGTCGCGGACGCGTGAGCCTCCTTACCTCCACTATCGTCGAAGAGCTGCACGGCACCGAGCGTTTGGAAGCCGTCACGATTCGCGATTGGCGTCAGAACACTCGCACGCTGGAGACGGATGTGCTTCTTCCCATGATTGGATTCAAAATCAATCTTGGACCGCTCGCGCAGTGGGGGCTTGAGCTGGAAGACAAACATATCAAAGTGAACCCGCGCATGTGCACGAATGTTTCCGGCGTCTTTGCCGCGGGAGATGTGGCAACGTATCCCGGGAAAATCAAGCTCATCGCGACCGGATTTGCCGAAGCGGCGATGGCGGTGAAAAGCGCGCTTGAGTTCATCCATCCCGACGAGAGCGCGAAGGTGAGTTTCAGCAGCGTTAGTGGATTGCCGGCTGTGAAGGTGTAGCGGACCTTTCAGGGCTGCAATGCCACAAACCATATTTTCCACCATAAAAAGTAGCCAAAGAATTATGACCTCTATTTCCCCATCACGCGCTTGGCAAATTGATTCCTCGCAAAATTATCCCCCTTTTCGAAAAGAGAGCAAAAAACTTCTACTTGCAATTTATCCGTCCGACTGGTATGTTGTTTGCCAAGAATCTGCATAGCTCAGAATCTTGAAGCCAGGTTCAGACCTTCCAATCGTGTTCAACAATCATCTTGTGATAAGCAAGCAACTTGATTGTCGTGAGACCTTCGGTCCCATGCAAGTAGTTGAACTGCACCGCGCTATGAACGCACTTCGAGCGTATGAGGTATTGGAATTGATCTCCACCGACCCCAACGCGGTCTCCGATTTCCCAGCGTGGTGTCGGAGCACGGGCCACGAGTTGATTGAGGTGAGGGAACGCGAGAACGAATTCACTTTCTACATCCGCAAATCCGTTCAGGAGTCACGACCATGAACGAAACGAAACCTAACAAAACTCTCGATTGCAGCGGCTTACTGTGTCCCATGCCTGTTGTCAAGACCAAGAAGGTCATCAAAGAAATGCACGTGGGAGAAGTCCTCGAGATGGTTGCAACCGACCCTGGGTCCATTCCTGACATGCAAGCATGGGCGCGGCAAACGCAGCATGAGTTGCTTCATGCGCAGAAAGAAGACAACGGAAAATTCCGCTTCCTCATCAAGGTAACTCACTAACAAACGCATCGAGCGAGGCTCTCTTCAAGCGGCAACTATTCCGTTCTCGGTTGAGAATTCTTTTCATTGCATTGAAGGAGAATCCTTATGGCACAGAGTAATGGAAAACATCGTCTGGCACTTATTGCCAGCAAGGGAACGCTGGATTGGGCGTACCCTCCCTTCATTCTCGCGAGCGCGGCAGCCTCGATGGATTGGGAAGTTGCAATCTTTTTCACGTTCTATGGCTTGCCGTTGCTGAAGAAGGACCTTCATGCAACCGTAACGCCCGTCGGTAACCCGGCGATGCCGATGAAGATGCCGTTCGGACCAGAGGGATTCCAGAAAATCAATTGGCACATTCCAAACTTGTTAATGGGCAACATACCCGGCTTTGAAAACGTCGCCACGAATCTGATGAAGCAGACATTCAAAAAGAAAGGCGTCGCGACCGTTGGGGACTTGCGCAGTGCATGTGTTGAAATGGACGTCCGCATGATTGGCTGCCAGATGACGATGGATGTATTCGGCTTCACCAGAGAAGATTTTATTCCGGAGTGCGAGATCGGCGGAGCGGCGACGTTCCTCGAATACGCGGCAAACGCGAACGTGAGTTTGTTTGTGTGAGACGGACGCTACAGGTTCCAGCGCCGAATGATGATTGGACGGGGAAGGAACTTGCGCTCAGTGAGTTGAGCCAGCTTTATCACGATCTCGCCGGTGAATGGCTCTTGATGGAGATACTCGCAACGGACGAACGGAACATTCCTCTTGCACTCAAGCTTCATACGCATCATCCCGAAAAAGACAAGCTGCATGAATTTATGTCCGAACACGACGGGTGGGAATGGAACAAGAAGTATCTCATCGTTCTCGCTGACCCGAACAAGCCGTGTGAAATCAATCCTTAGAGCAACTTGTCCGAAAACAGGAAAATGAATTGACTGCAAAGAACGCCGAGAGGGTAGAGAACAGTAATCGAATGGGAAACGACAACAGAGAATAACCCGATGGATGCCGAAGGGAAAAAAATTTTGGTGATACAAACCCATGGGGTCGAGACGCCGCGCCGAACCTACTCTCCCCTTTTCTATGCGATGGCGGCGGCGGCAATGGAGATGGAGGTGATGGTTTGGTTCACGATGGATGGAACCAATCAATTGAAGCAAGGCGCAGCGGAAAAAGTCCAGCTCGACCCGACAAGCGACGTAACACTCAAAACGATGCTTGAGCAGGCGATGGAGTCCGGCGTGAAGCTGCGCGTCTGCCAGCAGAGCATGGCATTGTGGAACATGCAGTCTGAGGACTTGATTCCCGGCGTTGAGATTCTGGGCGCAACGAGCATCATAGATTTGGCGCTCGAATCGGATCATGTGATGTACTTTTGACGTAGTGTAAGGGATACCAATGGCGGGTGCAAATTGTACAGCGGTGCAGAACGCGGTGGTGTGCTAATCGCTGCCTAATACCAGTGAGCAGGAGAAAAAGCAATGCCCGAAAAAGACGAAGTCCGTGGTTGTGTCATTCTCAAAGACCTCTACTACGCGGTTGAGGACCACACCTGGATAAAACTCAATGACGATGGAACGGTGCTCGTAGGCATGACCGATGTCGCGCAAAATCTCGCCGGACCATTGCTCCACGCAAAAGCAAAAGGCGTCGGCACGAAGCGCGAAAAAGGAAAACCAATTGCGACGGTCGAAAGCGGCAAATGGGTTGGTCCCGTAAAATCCCCCGTCTCAGGAGAGATTATCGAGGTCAATGCGAAGGTCGGACAGAACGCGAAGCTCATCAATCAAAGTCCCTACAACGCAGGGTGGATTGTAAAAATGCAGCCATCGAATCTTCAAGCAGATCTTGCGGCGATGTCAACAGGCGACGCCGCAGTGGAAGCATACCGACAAAAGATTGAAAAAGAAAATCTCAAGGCATGCGCTCACGTGGAGGGATTTGAGGCGTAGGCTCACTGAACCCTGCGTCCCGCAAAGCGGGACGAATGATCTTGAACTGGATTGTTGGATGAATGGAATCCACCAATCCAATAATCCATCACCTCAAATGGGTGGAGACACTTCGCTTCGGTTAGTTGAAGAGGAAAAGGAAAATACATCGTGGCTCTCGACCTGACAGGGAGAAAATACGCGAGCGTCGCCTACGAAGAGAAAGAACGGCTCTTCGAGCAGGTCAAGGCAGACCTGCGCTATGAGGAGTATCTGTATGGCTGTTATGAATGCGGCATTTGTGTAGCCGCGTGCCCCTCGGCGCGGTTCTATGATTTCAGTCCGCGCAAGATTGCGCAAGCCGTTGCCCGCGAGGATGTGGACCTCGTGTACACATTGATGAACGACAGCATCTGGGACTGCTCGCAATGTTTTTCGTGCGACCGCTGCCCGCGCAAGAATTCGCCCGGCGGCATCATCACGATCATGCGCGAAGTCGCTGTGAAGAACGGCTTGGCAACCGCACAGGAGGCGCTCGAAGGCTACGGGCGCGTCGTCTACAAGATCATGTCAACCGGCACGCAAGTCTCCCCCGATATGCTGCAGCCGAACGCGTTCCCGGATTGGGGACCCCACGTGAAAGCGATTTCGGATAACCTCGATGTTTGGCGCCGCGCACTGCCGCCCGAAACATTGCACACCACAGAAACAGGATGGCAGGTGGACGAGAAGACCATCATTGAACTGTATTTGATTTGGCACATGACTGGCGTGATGGATATGATCAAAGAAGTGGACGAGGGGTTGTTCATGATTTTACAGGATGTGATGGAAGAACGACTCGAGGAAGCGGGCTATGCTGTCAGCTTTGAGTGAGGAGAACTCTCTGCACACAGAAGGTTGGGAAAGAACTAGTCAGGAGCAAACCACATGATACCACAGGAAGCGTTAGTGAAGCAGGCGAAGGACCGAGAGTTTGTTCGCGATGTCAAGAACGCACCCACCGACGATTTTCATGAGCACCTCTTCGAGTTAGAAAAAGAGGGTGAGTGGGAGGTTCAGCGCGTGCCCGAGCCGTACATCGAAGTCGAGACAAAGTACGGGCGGAAGAAAAAGATTCCGGTGCAGAAAACCTGGCATCACAAGAGCTGCGGTCAGTGCGGGCACATCCCCGGCTACTCGACTTCTATCTTTTGGATAAACCGCCAACTTGGGCTCGATTACATTGACCCGACCGACCAGACGTCGTGCACGGCGTGGAATTACTATGCCTCAGCAACCTCGAATGCGGCGGCACAAGCGGCGGTTGCCATGCGCAACTTTGCGGCGGCGGCTGAAACGGGATACTTCCCCATCATTCATTGCGGCACGAGCTTCGGACATTACAAAGAAACGCGGCAGCAGCTCTTGCACAGCGCCGCGCTGCGCAAGCAAGTGCGCGACATTCTGGCGCGGCTTGGAAAGAAATTCGTCATACCTGAAGAGATTGTTCACTACAGCGAATGGGTGCACGCCGTGCGCGACAGGATTGCAGCGCATCAGGTGCGCGACATGAGCATGATACGCGCAACGGTCCATCCTGCATGTCACTATCATAAGCTCATTGCAGAAGATGCAGTGTATGATCCGGAAATTTACGGCGCGCAGCGGTCTGCAATTATTACCGGAACACTGAAAGCCCTGGGTATTGACGTGAAGGATTATTCCACATGGTTCGATTGCTGCGGCTTCGGGTTCCGCCACATTCTTGTGTCGCGCGATTTCTCCCGCTCGTTTGCAACGATGCGGAAAATCGAAGTGATGAAACAAGAAGCCAATCCCGATGTCACGGTCACGCACGACACGGGTTGCGTGACAACGCTCGACCAAAGTCAGTTTGCCGCGAAGGCGCACGGACGCAATGTCGGTGTTCCCGTCATGTCCGATTCGCAGATTGCGGCGCTTGCCATGGGCGCACATCCCTACAAAGTGCTGCAACTCCACTGGCACAGTACGGACAACACGGCGTTCTTGGAGAAAGTCGGAATCGATCACGAGAAAGCTTGGAAGGAATTTGAAGCAGCGACCGAACGGTTGAAGAGCGGTGAAAAACAATACCTGACGTGGGAGGATGTTAATGCCTGAATCAGTCTTGCCTATCATGATTATTGGCGGCGGACCTGCGGGCTTGGAAGCAGCGCGCAGCGTCGCTGAGCTTGGCTATACGGCGATACTCATCGAAAAACGCGCGCGCCTCGGCGGCACGCCGGACGAAGCGGGTTACGCCGCGCTCACGCCAGATTTCCGCAGCGCAGACAGCGCGATTGCCGAAATGGTTGCGCGCGTTGACAACAATCCACTGGTTGGCATTCGACTGAATTCCACCGTGACAGCGGCAAGCGGCTCCGTCGGCAATTTCGAGATCACCGTTAAGAACGGCATGGGACAGGAAAAAGTGAAAGCGGGCGCTGTCATCATCGCAACGGGATTCCAACATTTCGATCCGGGACGTGAAACGCAGCAATACGGCTATTATGAGTTCGACGACGTCATCACACTGGTGGACTTAGAGAAAATGCTGCGCGCACACAACGTCGTGCGTCCATCGAACGGCAAACCGCCGGAGCGCTTGTGCTTCATTCAGTGCGTCGGTTCGCGCGACAGACAAATCGGCAACGAGTATTGCTCGAAGGTCTGCTGCGGCGTCGCCTCCAAAGAGGCAATCGAAGTTCGCCAGCTCCTCCCTAACTGCAAGGTCTTCATCTTCTACATTGACATGCGCATGTACGGTTACTGGGAAAATCAAATCTACTGGCCCGCGCAAGAGAAGCACAAGGTCAATTACGTTAAAGGCATTGTTACCGAAGTATTGAAGAAAGGCGACCGCTTATTGATCCGCGGCGAAGACACGACGATGGGACGACCGATGGAAGTGCCAATGGATATCGTTGTGCTCTCGGTTGGGATGGAGCCGAGTGCGGGGACGCGCGCGATGGCGAGCGTTTTCGGGTTGCAGCTTAACAAATACCAGTTCATCGAAGCCGTCGGCGGCGCACTCGATACCGTGACGACGAGTGTGCCCGGCGTGTTTGCATGCGGCGCTGCTACAGGTCCCGCCGACCTCGAAGATTCGGTTTCATCCGCGGCGGCGGCGGCGATGAAGGCGATTGCCATCGTGCGCAAGCATGGCGTTCACGCGGCGGCATAGCGCGAGATTCTCACGCAAAGGCGCCCCGCCTGCCATCATAGCACAGTGAGGCGGGCAGGCAAGACGCAACGAAAAAGAAACAAAACATGAGGAAGAGGATTCCCGAACTGTTCATGCGCTTCCACCGACAAGGTAAATCTTCTTTCCTCAACTTTCTCAAAACAAACTTAGCGGCTTTGCGACTTTGCGTGAAATCAAATCGGGTTTCAGGGTGAGCCAAGTCGTTGACACGGAAACCGCAAAAGAATTCATGCGCCAGGCGCTGGAGAAAGTTGCAGCAGAGGAGCTGCAAAAAATCTGCGCAGAAGTGGAATTGAAGGCGCTATGGTTTCAAAAAAAACTCAGTCGTGAGGCGCTCCCCTCTCTTGCATCGGCGGATTACTTTTCGTTGCTGCGGCGAATTTTTTCTGCGCGGCGAAAGACGGACGCAATCATGAAGCAATTTCGACCGGATGACTTGCGCGCGTGGACGTGGGAACTGCTCTACGGTAGCGACCCGACAAAATCGCGGTTCCAAACATTTGTGGATAAGCTCGAACCTCTCGAAGACAACATCCGTCGCGACATCGCCAGCGAGATACTTCACTTCACTGACCCCGAACGCTATTGGCTCTGGACACGCTGGATGTGGGACCCGAAAACACGAACAGGAGCGCTGCCATTGGTAACTGTTGAGGCATTCGACCTCAGCGGCAAAACCGCCGGAGACATTTATTTGCGTGTCGGTGAGGCGGTCGCGTTTGTTCACCAGGTAGGTGAGGCTACGGGATTCCAGACCATCAGCAAGAACCTGTTCGGGACCGATGTGTTCTTGAGTTGTGTCTATGTCGTGTACGTGTACACGGTCTTACGCATGCGGATGACGCAGGAATTCAACAAGGTCATGCCGGGTCTACCGGAGTTCTCGCGGAGACTGTTGGGTGTGTATCGAATCGAAAACGGAATAATGACGGAGTGTCCCTGATGGGTTCACTGCTTACAGTTGACAAAGAGCGCATCATTGAAAAGGAGCATGTCGTTCAAGAGGGCTTGGATATTTCGGGCCACTGGAACCGGATGTTCGAGCAACGAGTCTTGTGGGATTATACTCCGGAGCTGATGGAAAAAATCACTGCGCTCGACAATGCCGAGTCGTTTGGATGGTGCTATCAATGCGCGCAATGCGTGCCTGTGTGTCCAGTGGATATCGTCGGCAGTTACGGACCGCGTAAGCTTTTCCGTCAAGTGCAAACGGGCATGGATTTGTTTGAAAGCCCGGAGCTTTGGAAATGCACGACGTGCATGAACTGTCTGCGTGTTTGTCCAAAGGAAGTGAACTTGGTCAAAGTCATGCCCGCCGTGCGCGAGCAAGCGGTGTTGAGGGGCTTAGTACCGAAAGAGCTGCAGCAGATGTTTCAGAACTGTGCGGAGTATGGCAACCCGCTCGGCGAGTCGCCGAAGAAGCGCGCCGATTGGACGAAAACCGCCGGCGTTCCGGTGCCGATCATGGCGCAAACTAAGAAGCCTGTGGATGTGCTGTGGTTCGTGAGCGACTATCCGAGCTATCATAAGCGAGGCATTGATGCATCGAAGGCGCTTGCGCGGGTTTTCACCGCGCTGGGCGTTGATTTCGGCATTCTCGGCATCGAAGAAAAATGCGACGGCGACTCGCAGCGACTCGCCGGCGAGCCGGGCTTGTTTGAAGAGCTAGCGGCGCACAACATCAAGATGCTGAAGAAATACAAATTCAAAAAGATTGTTGTTACCGACCCGCACGCGCTCAACGCATTCCGAAAAGAATATCCGAAGTTAGGCGGCCAGTTTGAGGTCGAGCATTACACGACGTTCCTCGCGTCGCGCCTGAATCAGCTTCAGCCGATGCTGAAAAACGAACTGAAGCACAAGGTCACCTTCCACGACCCGTGTTACTTAGGACGACACAACGGCGAGTATGAATCGCCGCGCAAACTCTTGCACGCCATACCCGGCATCGAGTTTATCGAGATGTGGCGCTGCAAGGAGAACGGCTACTGCTGCGGCGGCGGTGGAGGCGGCATGTGGTTGGATGGTTTCATGGCAGACCATGTCAGCGAGCGCCTGTCCGAGCGACGCGTTCGCGAGGCAACGGAAACAGGTGCCGAAGTGCTGGCGATTTGTTGCCCATACGAAGTTTCGCGCTTCGAGGACGCTGTGAAGTCCACAGGCAACGAAGGAAGACTCCTTGTGCGCGACATTGTAGAGTTGTTGGATGAAGCAATGGCTAAACAGTGAGGCATTGCCTCACTACTCCGTCAATCCATCCAGAATATATCCGTGAAATCTCAAACGTACACTAAGAAGAAGAGTCCATGAACATCCTCGTGCCCATCAAACAAGTTCCTGACCTCGTTGAAGAATTAGAGATCAACGAAGAGGGAACCGACATCAATCGCGACTCGGTGAAATACAAAATCAATGAGTTCGACGATCACGCGTTGGAAGAAGCGCTGCAATTGAAAGCCGCGTTAGGCGGAACGGTGACGGTCCTCGCGCTCGATGGCGATGAAACCGACAAACTTCTTTTCACGGCAATAGCGAAAGGCGCGGACAAAGGAGTGAAAGTGATGGGCGATCTTTCGGGCGGAGTTGCGTCGCATGTCGCTGCGAAGGCGATTGCAAATGTCGCGAAGAACTTGCCGCACGATTTGATTCTCACTGGTGTGCAAGCGGTAGATGATCGCGACGGTCAGATGGGAGTTCTGTTGGCCAGCTATCTTGACGTGCCGCATATCAGCGTCGTGACGGGCGTGCATGTGGACGGGCGCAAAGCGATTGTGCACAAGGAATACCAGGGCGGTATGATGGCTGAACTGGAGGTGGATTTACCAGCGGTGTTGGGCATTCAAGCTGCACGAGAGACTCCACGTTATGTAGCTGTGAGCCGCGTTCGTCAGATACAGAAGGAAGCAACGTTGGATGATGCGGAGGCAGGCGCCATTGCGGTTGAAGTTGGCTCGCGCGTACGCCGCATTATGAAACCCGAGAAAGGAACGCAGGCACAAATGATTGATGGCAGTGCTGAGGATATTGCAGCAAGAATTATGGACTTGATGAAGGCAAAGGGAGTGAAACGATGAGCAATGATGTATTCGTGGTCGCCGAGCACCTGAAAGGGAAGCTTGCCGATGTAACGTTCGAACTGCTTGGCAAAGGTCGCGAGCTTGCAAATGCGAAAAGCGGCAAACTCGTTGGTGTACTGCTCGGCAACGGTGTGAAGAATCTTACTGCAGAGATGGGGTGCGCCGACAAGATCATCGCCGTCGAGCATGGAAGTTTGGACAACTTCAATCCCGAAACGTACACCATTGCTTTGACGGAAGTCGTCAAGGCACACGCACCTGCCGTTACGCTCATTGCCAATTCTTCCATGGGCATGGACCTTGCGGCATCGCTTTCGGTGAAAGCGAATCTGCCGTTGGTCGCATACGCGCTCGACGCGAAAGTGGAAGATGGCTCGGTGGTAGCGACGAGCCAGTTGTACGGCGGCAAGCTCAACGTTGAATCGCAGTTCACCGCCGACGGCGTAATCGTCTGCATGTTGGCTGGTGCCTCGCCGTCGGACAAAGGACGCGCGAGCGGCTCGCCGACGGTCGAAGACTTCGTGCCGCCCGCCGCGTTGAACACGCCGAAGGTTCGCTTCAAGAAACTCATCGAGCCGGAAGGCGGCGGTGTGGACATTACCACAAAAGAAATCCTCGTTAGTGTCGGGCGCGGCATTCAGAGCGCCGACAACATTCCGCAGATGCAAGAACTTGCCGACGCGCTCGGCGGCGCGCTCTCCTGTTCACGTCCTATCGTGGACAGCAAGTGGCTGCCGAAGACGCGGCAAGTCGGAAAGTCCGGGGTGAAAGTGAAACCGAGGTTCTATCTCGCACTCGGCATCAGTGGCGCGCCTGAACATATCGAAGGCATGAAAGACGCCGAGACGATTGTTGCAATCAACTCCGATGTAAACGCTCCGATTTTCGATTACGCGCACTATGGCGTTGCAGGAGATTTGTTCGACATCGTGCCGCTGCTTATTGAGAAGGCAAAGGCATGACACTTGACCCTGAGTGTGTCGAAAGCGGACACACTCAACAACTCATTCCTTGAGCATTTGCACCGGAGACCTATATGTCCTCTTCAACCGCAATTTACATTCCCCACGATCGCTATTATGACTCCGTCAACCACATGTGGGCGCGGGCAGATGATGCGACAGGTCGAATCATTGTTGGCATTGATGTACTTGGCTTGCAGGCGCTTGGCGACCTTGTGTATGTAACGCTCAAAGAAGTCGGAACGCCCGTCGGGCGCGGTGAAGCATTTGGTACATTCGAAGCGGCGAAGATGACCGGAGACATCATCGCACCTGTAAGCGGAATTCTCATCGGATGCAATGTGAACGTTGTGCACGAT
Source organism: uncultured Chitinophagales bacterium (assembly GCA_964444145.1). GTDB lineage: Bacteria > Bacteroidota > Ignavibacteria > UBA10030 > UBA6906 > CAADGV01. Next base: position 9,008 of record CAYUFU010000005.1, on the reverse strand, counting down.
CCAACACTCGTCAACCGTGATCCCTACAACGACGGTTGGATTGCATCGTTCGACGCGACAGATTGGAAGCAAGAATCTGCGGCGTTGGTTTCTGGGAGCGCGATTCCACGTTGGGTCGAAAGTGAAATTCAGCGGTATCGGTTGCAAGGATGGGTTTAAGTTTCGTAGGAACGCCTTCAGGCGTTGAAGTGAGGAAAGCATATGCCCTACGAATACCGTCGCATGACGCCAGAACAGCGCAAAGCAGTTGTGCGATTAAGAAAGTCAAGAGGCTATCCACTCCACGCGCCTCCGCATCCATTCAACGAGAAGACGTACTATTTCCTCACCGCCGCGAACTTCGAGCACAAACACATCATGGCAACACCTGAGCGTCGCACCGAATTTCAAACGCTCGTTCTGGAAAAACTTCGCGATGCTGAAATCGAAATTGACGGATGGGTATTTTTGGAGAATCACTATCATGTACTTGCGTTCGTTCCAGCGTTTCCAAAGCTGTCGGAGCTTTTCAACAGCTTGCATGGCACAACTTCACGGGGGTGGAATCTGGAAGATGGCTTGACAGGAAAGCGTAAGGTCTGGTACCAATTCGCCGACCGGATGATTCGCGGCGAAGCGCACTACTATTCGACGCTCAATTACATCCACTGGAACCCTGTGAAGCACGGCTATGTGAAACGGTTGGACGAATGGGAATGGTCGAGTTTCAATTGGTATTTGCGCGAGAAGGGGCGCGATTGGTTGGTGGAGATTTGGAGGAAGTATCCAATCAAGGGTTATGGTGAGAAGTGGGATATGTTTTGAAGTATGTTTTCGTAGTCGAGCCTTCAGGCTCACCCTAACAAGAGGATAACGCCTGAAGGCGTAACTCCAAAATACAAAATGCGCCTCATAACTGACAACAACGTCTCCGCCTCCTTCGGTCTCGCCGCCGACGAGACGCTCGCGCGCCGCGCTGGCTCGGGCGAGTCGCCCCCGACGTTGCGACTCTACACCTATCGCTCTCACTGCGCGTTAGTTGGACGATTTCAGCGAGCGGAGAACGAGATTCATATTGACTTCTGCCGCGAGCACAACATCCCAATCAATCGCCGTCCCACGGGCGGCGGCGCGATCATCATGGGTGCGGACCAACTGGGCGTTGCGTTGATGATTGCGAGCCGCGCGGAGAACGTGTACGGGAATGCTCGCGCGCTCATGACGCAATTCGCCGAAGGCTTGCTCACGGCGCTGCATGCGCTCGGCATCGAGGCGGCGTTTCGTCGCAAGAACGACCTCGAGGTGAACGGACGGAAGATTGCAGGACTCGGACTCCATCGCGCGCCAAGTGGCGGGTTGTTGTTTCATGCTTCGCTGCTCGTTGATTTGGATGTCGAGCTGATGTTGCACGTGCTTTCAACCCCGCTGGAAAAAATCTCAGACAAAGTAATTCGAACCGTCGCAGCGCGCACGTCAACAGTGCGGTGCGAAATCGGCGGCGCCATTGCGATGAACGATGTTCGCAACAAAGTGTCCGAAGGCTACGCGGCTGCGTTCAACGTCGAACTGACGCGCGGCGAATTTTCCTCCGATGAGCGTGCTGCGATTGCGGTACTCGAAAAGGAAAAATATCTCACGCCCGAATGGATATTTCAGACGACGGCAATCGGCGATTTGGCGGGCGTTGCGCACATGAAAACCAGCGGAGGATTGCTTGACGTTAGAGTCGCTCTCGCAGGACGAATGCTAAAGTCAGTTCATATCAACGGCGATTTTTTCACGTCCGATGACGCCATCGCCGACCTCGAGCGAAGTTTACGCTGGCACACCAGTGAACCTGATGCACTTACTGCAACAGTGCTGAACGTGTTCGCTCGATGGGAAGACGAGCTGAGAATGATTCCGGTTGAGCGAATGCTAACAGTGATTCATTGCGCGACAAAAGACGCCCTTGCACGTCTCGAGAGAAATCAGCCGTACGGTTGTTTTGTGAACCCTCATCCCGAACGTGCGTATGCTTGAGCTGCTCTCACATCCTGCTTCTGGCGATGAATCCACGCGCATCATGGTTGACCCTGAATGCATGGCGATACGCCGCGAGCATTTTGACGACAGCATCACGTTTCATGCGCCGGGATTGAAGAGGTACAAAACTTCAGCGTATGTCGAGCAAAATGCGGCGGAGTTCGTTTCCATCAGCATCACAGGAACAGCCTGCGCGTTGAGCTGCGAACACTGCAACATGAGTGTGCTCAAAGGCATGACGTCGCTGCCATACGCAGGGGCTTCTTTGTATCAGTTGTGCGAACGGCTGGCAGAACGGGGAGCTCGCGGTGTGCTCATCTCCGGCGGCTGCGACAACAAGGGGCGGGTGCCGCTGCTGAAACACATTCCAGATTTGATGCGCGTTCGCCGCGAGCTTCAGCTTACGATTCGCGTGCACACCGGCCTGCCGGACGAAGAGACCTGCGCTGCGTTGGGTGAGGTCGGTATTGACGGCGCGATGATTGACCTCATCGGTCACGAGGCAACAATTCGAGAGGTGTACCATCTCGGCGGCATAACGCCCGACGATTATGAAGAGGCTCTTGCATGCTTGCACCGATACAATGTGCCCACAGTACCCCATATCATTTTAGGCTTGCACTTTGGTCGGATGGTAGGAGAATGGCGCGCGCTTGAAATGGTCGAGCGTCATCCGCCGAAGCTGCTCGTGCTTGTCATTCTCATGCCGTTGAGCAACACGCCAATGGCGAATGTCGCTCCGCCGCCGCTCGATGAAATTGGAAAATTCTTTGAAACGACGCGCAAAGCGCTGCCGCGAACACCTGTCATGCTCGGCTGCGCTCGTCCGTTGGGCGTGATGAAGTATGAGATAGACCGTCTCGCAATTGAAGCCGGGTTGAATGGCATCGCCTATCCGGCGGAGGGAATCGTGGAGTTTGCACGCGGGCATTCGTTGGAGCCGCACTTTGTCAACGCGTGCTGCGGGGTGATGTGGTAGGAATTTCTTGTAGAGCGATTCTCCAGAATCGCTCATATGCGCCAACAGGAGCGACACTGGAGTGTTGCTCTACAGTATCAAGCACGTTATGGTAAAAGTACACATTCCTTCAAACCTCCAATCCGAGCAATATCAAATCAGCCCGGACTATGTTCGCATCAGCATGGCGGCGGCGATTGAACTGCGGCTGAAGCCCGGACGCATCATGCGCGATTGCCGTTGCGGCTGCATCAATTTGTTGCAGAATTATCCCGAAGGCTGCTTCGCTAACTGCACGTATTGCGGACTCGCGCGTGAGCGACCCGGCACTCCGGAAGACAACACGTTCATTCGCGTCTCATGGCCCCTCTTCCCTACCGACCTTGTCGCGGAGAAGATCGCGGAGAAGGAAGCTACGAGCGGCGTCGGACGCGTGTGCATCGCGCAGGTGCAAGACCATCGAGCGTATGACGACCTGATTGAGATGACGAACCGCGTTCGCCGCGCCGCGCCGAGTGTCCCAATCTCCGCGCTCGTCAGTGCGACAACGCTGAACGAGGAGCGCTTGTACAAGATTCAGGAAGCCGGCGCAGACATCGTCGGCGTTGGCTTGGACGCAGCATCGGAGGAGGTTTTTTCCAACACGCGCGGCAAGAAGGCGCGCGGTCCGCACGATTGGGACCATCACTGGCACATTGTTCGTGCAGCGCGCCGCATCTTCGGTCCGATGAAGGTGAATTGTCACATCATCGTCGGGCTTGGGGAAACAGACCGCGAGCTTGTGAATATGTTTTATCAGCTGAAGTCTGAGCAGATTGCCTGTTATCTCTTTTCGTTCAATCCGGAGCCGGGAACATCCATGCAGCATGTGCCGCGCGCGCCGATGCATCGCTGGCGGCGCATTCAGCTTGCGAAACATCTTATCGAAGAGCGAAGTCTCTCTGCTGACGCAATCGAGTTCGACGAGCAGGGAAATATCGAGCGGCTCGCTGCCGCAGACGATCTAATTGATAGAGCCATTGAAAGCGGCGTGCCGTTCATGACCAACGGCTGCCCCGACCGAGAAGGAAGCATGACATGCAATCGCCCTTATGGATCATATCGTCCAGGCGAGGAGTTTCGCGATTATCCTGTTCTTCCCAACGATGACGACCTGGTGGTAATAAGAAAACAGTTACGATTGGTTGATGGAGTCGTGGGCAATGGAGTAATGGAGTAATGGACTCCAATACTCCATTCATCCAACAATCCAGTTATCCAAACCGCCTGCTCTTATGTCAAAAACGACAACAATCCGTCTGCTCGATCTCGGCTTGACCGACGCGTGGCAAACGCAAGCCGTGTATCACGCAGTCGCGGAGTTGATGCGCGAGGATTCTCCCGACACGATCATCTTCTGCAGACCGCGCACGCCGTACGTCTGCCTGGGTTATCATCAAGTGTATGACGCGACGTTCGACCGCGCAGAACTGGAGCTTCGAGGGCTGCCTGTGTTTCGCCGGCGCCTCGGCGGCGGCGCGACGTATCTCGATGCGAATCAGTTGTTTTATCAGTGCATCGTTCATCACTCGCGCGCGCCCGTTATGCTGAAGGATGTGTATCAGCGAATGCTCGCCGCTCCGGTGGCTGCGTTGCGACGAGTAGGGTTGGAAGCGCAATTGTATGACCTCAACGAAATCGAAGTCGGCGGCAAACGCATTGCGGGCATTGGCGGCGGACGGATTGATGAAGCGGCAGTCGTTGTCGGTAACGTTCTGTTTGCGTTTGATTATGCAAGCATGGCGGCGGTGTGGCGCGTCCCTTCTGAATCCTTTCGCGCACTTGCACTTGAGACGATGCGTGAACGCATCGCAACATTGCGCGAGTTTGGGCAATTCGAGTTCGACACGCTCGGACGCCTCTTGGCTGAAGAATTCTCCAACGCGTTCCAGCGACCCCTTGAAGAAGGAAAACTCTCATCCGAGGAAGAAAGGCGCTCGATCGCAATTGCGAAGCGAATGGCGTCCCCTGAGTATTTGAACTTGCATAACGACAGCCAATCCTCGGGCCCGATGCGCAGACTCAAGGTTTCCGCACGCGCGTGGATTCACGCCACAGAAGCCCAACTCGATAGGCACTCTGTTCGTGCAAGCTTCCGCGTTCTCGACAATGTCATCGAAGAGGCGAGGCTGGAATCAAGTCCCGCTCGCAATTGGGACGTTGTAGAGCGAGGATTACAGGGCGTATCGGTACACGATTGGGAAGAACGAACACGCTCCCTCATGCACGGTGATAGAGAAGTATGCCCAGCAGTTTGAAGGAATATCTCGAAGACCCATTCCTCAATCGTCTCTATCGAGAAATTCGCGATGCAGGTCCGCTAAAGTCCATAGCCTTGGACATCACGCACGCGTGCACCATCCGCTGCGCCGGTTGCTATTTTTTTGCGGAAGCGATGGATACGCATCATGCGCCAAAGGACGATGCACAGTTTGATGCCTTCATCGCACGAGAGAAAGCTCGCGGGACGAATTTCGTCACGGTCGTCGGCGGCGAGCCGAGTCTCGCATTGCATCGTATGAAGAAGCTGTATGAAAGTTTTTGGATGAACGTTGCAACGAACGGCTTGCGTACGATTCCATACGATGGTTTCGAGAACTTGCCCATCGGCGTTGCAGTTTGGGGCAGCCATGAAACGGATACGCGCCTGCGCGGCAGCGGCTCACTCGATGTTTTTGAAAAGGCACTGCACAATTACAGGAACGACCCGCGAGCGTTCTGGTATTACACGGTTACTCCCGGGAACGCTCATGAAATCGCGTCCGTCGTCGAGCAATGCGTCGCGAATGGCAATCCCGTGCTCTTCAATTTTTACGGCGACCTGTGCAGCCTCGGCGGCGAACTCGATAACAACATCGGTTTTGCTGCGGCGCGGCGCGAAATCAACAAGATGATTGCGCGCTATCCCGATCGCATTCTGATGACGAGTTATCTCAGCCATGTCATCTCCACGGGACGTCTCTACAACGAACAGTGGGGTTACGACGTGTGTACGAGCATCAGTCCGGACAACAACATCAACCGCGAACGCGTGAAGAACGGAAACCCCTTCAGTCATCACTTTCGCGCATACAACGCCGATTTCACCACACGGCGGTGCTGTACCGGCAACACGCGCGATTGCGCCACCTGCTTCGACACATGGGAACATTTCTCCTGGATTATGCTCAACATGCGAAAACACCTTGGCTCGAAGCAGGAGTTCACCGACTGGCTGACGACGATGTATCTCTTTTATCTCATCAATCGCATCGTTGACTTCGAGAGCGGCATGAAGCTGCTGCCGGAAATCCACGAGCGCGTTGGGCTGCTGCCAGAACGCGATGGTGACGACTCGTCGCTCCGCCTTGCGCTGAACGAAGAACTCATCGCAGCATAGGAGACATCATGTTCGATACACCGACCCGCGAAATTTTCGCTCACTTTCCCGATTGGATGCAGTGGACATTCTATGCCGTTGCGGGAATTACTTCTCTCGCGTTTCTGTACGGCTTCTATCGTCGCTACAAAAAATATCGCCGCGGCCGCGCTGTCAATCGTCTCAACAATATCGGAGAACGAATCCGCCGTGCACTAGTGGCGATCGCGCAGAACCGAACCATCTTCCATCGCGACACGTATGCGGGGCTTTCACATTTCCTCATCTTCTGGGGATTCGTGGTGCTCTTCATCGGAACGGTGCTCGTCGCAATTGATCACGACATCCTCCGCTTCTTCGGCATGAAGATACTGCAAGGGACGTTTTACCTTTGGTTCTCCGTCGTACTGGATATTTTTGGTGTGCTGTTCCTCATCGGGCTCGCGATGATGATGGTGCGGCGCTCATCGTTCCATTTACCGCAACTCGATTACCATCGCGCAGATGCCCAAAACGGAAAGTACAACCGCACAGGGTACGCGCTCGACGACAAAATGTTTCTCACATTACTCTTTCTCATTGGCGTCACAGGCTATCTCATCGAAGGGTTTCGCATTGCCGAGCACATGCCGGAGTTCGAGCGATGGTCACCCGTCGGGTGGATGCTTGCCGAGGCGACGAATGGAATAGGATTGCATACTCACGTTGTGCCGTTGCATCTCGCGTCGTGGTGGGTTCATGCCGTTCTCGTGATGGTGTTCCTCGCGTACCTTCCCTATTCCAAAGCGATGCACATCTTCACGGACTTGGCGAATCTTATCTTCAAAGACCCAATGGCTGCGCGACGATTGCCGCGCCCGGCGGAAGGCGCGCCGAAGCCCGGCTACCGCACAATCACCGACTTTACGTGGAAGGAACTGCTCGATCTCGACGCGTGCACGAAGTGTGGACGCTGCCATGTTGCGTGCCCGGCGCATGCAGCAGGCACAACGCTCTCGCCTCGCGATGTCATCCTTGACCTGCGCACATATGCCGATGCGACATTCAACACGAGCGAGTGGTTCGGACAGAAATTTCTGAACGATTCGAAGTGGCCCACAAACGGCAATGCAGACATTGCTCACGATCTGATTCGACCCGAAACACTGTGGAGCTGCACAACATGCATGGCGTGCGTCGAAGCATGTCCCGTGGGCATCGAGCATCTCACTCACATTGTGCAGATGCGACGCAATCTTGTGGATGCCGGCACACTCGACAACAACCTGCAGGGTGCGCTGCAAAACTTAGGCGAGTACGGAAACTCATTCGGGCAGTCGCCGAAAAATCGAACGAAGTGGACACAAAAACTTTCCATGAAGCCCAAGGACGCACGCAAAGAGCCGGTTGAATACCTTTGGTATGTTGGAGATTTTGCCTCGTTCGACCCGCGCCTACAAGCGGTCTCGCAAACCGTTGCCGACGTGTTCCATAAAGCGGGAGTGGATTTCGGCATTCTGTACGACGCCGAAAAGAACGCCGGGAATGACGTGCGCCGTGTGGGTGAAGAAGGATTGTATGAGATGTTGGTCGAAGACAATCTCGCGACGCTCAAGAAAGCGAAATTCAAAGAGATCGTCACGACGGATCCTCATACGCTCAATACGTTGCGCAACGAATATCCTGAGTTTGGCAGCACGTTCACGGTTCATCATTACACGGGGTTGCTTGCAAAACTGATTGACGCCGGGAAGCTGACCTTCAGCAAGCAACTGAATTACCCTGTCACATATCATGACCCCTGTTATTTGGCGCGCTATAATCGTGAGACGGACGCGCCCCGGCAGGTGATGAAAGCGCTCGGCCTTGATCTGCGCGAGATGCCGCGCTGCCGCGAGAACACCTTCTGCTGCGGTGCGGGCGGCGGCCGCATCTGGATGGACACTTCCAACGAGAAGAAGCGCACGAGCGAGCAGCGCATTGATGAGGCTCTGGGTCTCGGCGGCGTGCGCTATTTCATCACGTGCTGCCCGAAGGATTTCACGATGTATTCTGATGCCGTGAAAACTTCCGGCAACGAAGGGAAGATCGAGGTGAAGGATTTGATTGAGTTGGTGGCGGAGGCGATCGCGTGAGAAAACTGGGGTGATGGAGTGATGGATACATGGATACTTGTGTTCTCATGTACGAAGGATTGCGTCTGAGAATGAAGAGCGAGTCTTTGTGGACATGTGAAGGATGAACTGTCCTCATTGCAGTTTCTCCGGCCATCGGATGGATTTACACGCGCATCTCGTCGAGAAACACTCCGGCGAAATCAAGATCTCCGCAGACGAGCGCACCGGCAAGATGATGTACGAAATGCGCTGCCCCATCTGCAAACAATCCGCGACGGAGACGCTCAAGAAAAGTGCAGCGGTGTTGGAGGAATATGGGCGGGAGATTTGTATGGTGGCGTTCGATCTGCTGCTGTACCATTTGCAGGAGCAGCATCCGGAAACGAGTCATGAGTGACGAGTAGTGCTGAAGGATCGCTCGGCAGAATGATCAACGCAAAAAGCTACAGCGCATTGCCGTAGTTCGGTCCGACCAACGAATGCTGGCCTCGAACAATGAGCCTCTGAATTTCTCAGAGGCTTTCTTGTAGCGGGGACAGGACTTGAACCTGCA
>CAYUFU010000004.1:55744-82424 GCA_964444145.1 uncultured Chitinophagales bacterium | reverse complement strand
CGATCGCCCTTGGGTTGTAAACACGAAATGAACTTACTTCGCTCTCAACTCAGCCGGTACCTCCGGCGGAATGGATTCGACTGTGATCAACTTTCCATCGCCCCCCTTCACATACAACTCTACACGGCGATTGAATTGGCGACCTTGCTCGGTATCGTGCCCGCCAATTTCGTTCTTCGCGATCGGATCCTGCTCACCCGAAATTTCCGTTTCGATGCGCGACGCCTCAATCCCTTGAGCGATCAGGTATTGCTTCGATTCACCTACGCGACGTTGTGAGAGCGCGATATTGTACGCGTCGCTTCCTTTCCAGTCCGTGTGTCCGCGAAGCAATCCGGTCATGCCGGGATATTCCTTAAGTAAGCCCGCCATCTTATCAAGTTCGGCTTTCGATTCTGCGCGCAAATCCGAGCGGTCGAAATCGAATAGAATCCAGCGCAGCGTTTCGCGTTTTGGCTCGACGATTTCCGGTTTTGGGAGTTCCTTGACTTCAGGTTTCACTTCTGCTACAGGTGGAGTCGGAACCGGTGCGCTGACATTCGGTACTTCCTTGGGCCAGAGCCACCACGCCGCAAGCGCGAGAAGTGGAAGTGCAACAGCCCACCACGGAAACTTTCCACCCGATGCTTCAACTGCGACAGGCTCCGGCATCGGAACTCTCGGAATCGGAGGCGGTTCGGGAATCGTCACTTTTGGCGTGGGCGGAGGCGGTGCTTTCACCTCGATCGGAGCCGGCGCCTTCACTTCGACCGGCGGAGGCGTCACACTCTTCGCCGCAACCGTTGCCGCAGCCACTGTTGCGGCTGCTGCGACCACGGGTGCTTTCACTTCCACTTTCGGCGGCTCGGCAATGACGGGTGCCTTCACCTCAATTTTTGGCGCAGGCGGAGGCAACGTGACTGCCGGTTTTGGCGGCGGAGCGAAAAGCGCAAAGTCGGCGCGGTCATTCAAAGGACACGTACGTGCAATCTCCGTTCCTTTGTCGTCGCGGAGAATGTACATGAACTTCGTTCCCAACTCCTTCAATTCGTAACGCGCCTTGTCGTTCATATATCGCTTCACGAGGTCCATGTCGCGGTACACTTCATCTTTCGTCAGATGTCCTTCGCCGCGCAGCATCACCTTGCCGTTCTTCTGCATCACTGCGAAGTAGTGCTTCCCGTTCGCGTGCGTGAACATCACCATGTTGGGATAGTCTTCGTGCACCCACTTGTGACCTTCGTACTCTTCGCACCGAAGATAGTCGTCATCCTTGTCCTTTACAGGTGCAGGAGGTGCAAGCAGCGGAAAGGCGGCGTACACATCCTGCAAGGTGGAGAACGGGCATGAGCGACCAATCTCTTCGCCCGAAGGTGCACGCAGAATAACGTACTGGAACATTCCGACTTGCTTCACCTCGTACCGGTCTTTCGAGAAACGATACTTGCGGACAAGCTCCTGCTCGCGAACAAGCTCCGCTTCGTGTGGGTGCCCTTCCGATCTGAGAAGCACCTCTCCACGTGAATCGTACCAAACGAAATATTGGAGACCGTTTGTATGCTTGAATCGTGCAAATCCCTCGGCGTCGGGCGTGTAGCCCCGATATTGTTTACAGTGAATGTAATCGTCTTCCTTGTCAACCAGGGCTGGTTCTGCCGGCTTTGCCGCCATGACCGGCGTCGGTGCTACACTTGGCGTTGGTACAGGTGGTGGAGTAGTAATCGTCGGTGTCGGGGGTTTCGCAGCGACCGTTGTCGCCGCAGCGGTCGCCGCAACTACAGTCGTAGCTGCCGTTACACTCGCAGCAATATTCCTGGCGTTGCGGCGCGCGCTTGGGAAGAATTTCCTTGCAGCTTCTTCCGTTTCACACGGGCATGAGCGCGCAATCTCCTGATGGTTGCCGGCTTTCAACACGACAAAATAAAAGTTACGCACTTTCTCGATGGTGTACCGCTCCTCGACCTCACGATTTTTCGCGACAGACGCCATCCCGTTGTCGCGGGCTGCGGTTGTCGGATATCCCTCCGAGCGCATCAACACGTCCCCGTTGTCGTCGTACCACGCGAAGTAATGCTGCCCGTTGCGATGCGTGAACTTCACCAAGCCGGAATATTCCGTGCCAACTCCCTTGTGACCGCGATACTCTCCGCAGACGAGATAATCGTCTTCAGCGCGCTCGGGTTCGGAAACTACTGCTCGCGTCCGGACTTGTTCTCCTGTGAGGTACGGCAGAAGTGCACGCGCGTCCGCTTCCGTCGCGCACGTACAGGAGCGGGCGATTTCCTTGTGGTTCGCCGCCCTCAAACTGACATAGTACGTTCCATCATGTTCCTTCTTGATGGAGTAGAACTCGCGGTTCGCTCGGTTCTTCTTCACCGATTGAATGCCATTTTCCCGCGACGACTCTTGCGGGTATCCTTCGCTTTTCAACAGCACTTTTCCATCAGCATCGAGCAGCGCAAAGAAATACTGCGATGTTTTCGCATCCTGGAATGCCGTGAATCCCGGCTCAGTTGGATGCGGAGCCTTCCCCTCGTACGAGCTGCATTGGAGATAGTTCTCCTGTTCCATAATTGGACCTTTTGAATATGATTATTGGAGATAGGGAGTGCTAAGTAAAGGTGACGCTCTTTAATCAGCGCTCGAGGTTGATAGTTGCAGGCAACTTGGTCTCCCCGCCTGCAAGGTAGTCGGTTGGTGGGAACGAGCATACCAAAGTTGGTGCTCAAATGCAAGAGGATGGAAAAATATTCTCACCACCAAAAAGCTTTCACCGTTTGGGAGCGAGTTTCCGCAACAACGAATGACACACTAACGATGAGAGCGGTCGTTCAGCCGCCTTCAGAACACCTCTTTGAACACCGCTACGGCAAAACTCTTGTCGCGCACGAGAACGGAAATCTTGCCTGCCTGTTCCGTGATGACATGGTTCGGGAATGCGCGACGCAAGAGCTGCTGCGCACTCTCAGCGCTGTGAAAGTGGCTTTGTTCAAGCCGATGTCGTATCAGATCGGACACACACGACTTGCCGACGACTTGCTGAAGTTTCATGGTTGCCTTGCTGAATTGTCGTAAGGAGAAAGATTGGAAATGTACTTTGCCGTTCTGCAAAGAGCTTGCCAACGGCTTCTAGCGTCGGTGTCATCAAATAGCTGCGATTTGTCCACTCACCCGTCTTCTTTCGTGTGTAAACGGTCGCCAACTTCGTGAGCACTGTTTCAAACTTTCTCACATTCAACGCAGAGCGGGGTGACTGCATCTTCCGCGTACACGATTTTACCTATGCGATTTTTTTGGGGGCTGCAAACGCGCTACATCCGCCTGCGGCGTGTAAGGTCAGCCGCCCAACCCGCACATGCCGCCTTCGCGCAAACCGCGCCCCCAAATACTCAAATCCCGCGAAGCGAGCAAGCCGTTTGGGTAAACTCGTGTTCCCCTGAAGTCCGATATTGAATCTCACGCAAAGACGCAAAGGCGCGAAGAATGAAAGAGAAAAAGAACATGTTGTTGCAGAAGTTCTCAAACCATTTCACCACTTCGGTGAATTCTCCTTTGCAGAAATCTCTCACAACGACTTTGCGACTTAGCGACTTTGCGTGAGGCTAAATCGGATTTCAGGGTTCCGCGTAAACCTTGATATTCTTCGTGCTCTTGCGTAATTTTTGTCTGCATCTCTTAAATCCATATCTGCATGAAGCGTTTCGTCGCCAGCGTATTTCTCCTCTTGTATGCCTACAATATTGCAGGTTACTTGCTTCTTTTTGCGGTTCTGCAGTATCGAACATCCAGCGAAGTCAAGCGGGCGCTGAAGTTGGGAGTTCCCGAGAGCCAGCTAACAACATTCGCTTTTCACACTCATTCACTTGCAAACGGGTCGTACCATGTGCAGTGGCTCGATGAGCACGAGTTTCGGCGCGACGGACGAATGTACGACATCGTTCGTTCGTTCGTTCGTGAGGATACGACATATCTCATCTGCATCAACGACGTTCAGGAAGATCAGCTCTTCGAGCATCTCGACAACCACGTTCAGCGCGAGATCGGCAACTCCGGCACACTGAACCAGTTCGACGCGTTCAAGGACGTCTTCAAAGATTCATTCGCCAACGAAATCGCTCGAATCGAAAAAAGCACCGTCGAGGGACGTGTCATCCTCACGACATTCGACAATTACTTCCCATTCAGCCCTGAAGTCCCGTCTCTCCCTCCTCGCTCAACTCCTGCATAACACATTCAGTGAACGAACAAGTACAGCGCGGAGAAACGCTTCGTACGCTACTTGTTTCTTGTTGAACTTATCAGGAGCCATACGATGAAGGGACGTTTTCCGTTTTGCTTCATGCTCGTCGTGTACTGTGGCATGTCCAGCGACCTTGGAATCGCACAACCGCAAACGCCGTCCGATGGAGATACGATAAAGACCTATCACGTTGACGAGGTGATCGTGAGCGGGACGCGCACGCCGATGAAGATTATTGACATACCATACTCGGTCGAGCGTGTGAGCAACGTTGATTACAAGTATGATCGGAAAGTTGCGGCGAATGATGCGCTGCAAGGAGTTCCAGGCTTGTTCATGCAATCGCGTTACGGCAACCACGACCTGCGTATTTCGATTCGCGGATTCGGCAGCCGCTCGAACACCGGTATACGCGGCGTGCGTATCCTCCAGGACGGCATCCCGGAATCGGAACCGGACGGACAGACACGCATCGAGTCCATTGATTTTCAAAACGTCGGCAGCATTGAGATCGTCAAGGGGAATGCCTCGTCGCTGTACACCAATGCACCGGGTGGCGTTATCAACTTCGTGAGCGACCTGGAGTTTCCGAGCACGCACGTTACGCAGTTCAACGTCATCGGCTCGTTCGGCTTGCACAGCAACGGATTCAAAGCCGCGTACAAGTCGGAAAATACGCGCTTCCTCACGACATACAATTATCACAGCGCGCGCGGGTATCGTCCACACAGTGAGGACTACTGGCACATCTTAAACACGTCGTTCGAGACCTCACTCTCTGAGCGAACGCAGTTCAGAATGTTCAACTACTATGTCTCGGGGCTCATTCGTTTGCCCGGGTCCTTGACGAAACAGCAAGTGGACACTGATCTCTACCAAGCCAATGCACGTGATGTTTCTCGTGACGCGAAGCGCATTTCCAAGAAGGGACGAGTAAGTGCACAACTTGCCTTAGCATTGGACGAGGAGCGTGGCAACGAGATCGAGTTCACGGGTTACGGCACGATCAAATACTTTGAACGTACGGCGAGGACCTATCGCATTTTCAACCGTCACGGCATCGGAGCAAGCGGCCGGTTTACCAACTACTCCACACTTGGCGGACACAAGAACCAATTCTCCATCGGCGGCGATCTTTTTTTCCAAACCGGACCGATTGAAGACTACAACAACATCAATGGGAGAAAAGGTGATAATCTCGACGTCCTGACCGACGAAACGATCACCAATGCGGGCATGTATCTGCAAAACTCTTACAGCATCATCAATGATGTGTTTACGGCTCTGTTCACCGCCCGCTACGACCGGGTCGCATTCAAAGCGCGTGATCAGTTGCTGGGGGTTCGCAGTGCCGACCGCAGTTTCAATCGCATTACGCCGAAGCTTGCGTTGAACTACAAAGTCACACCGCGCATAGCGGTATACTCCTCATACGGCCTCGGCTTCGATACGCCGGCTGGGAATGAGCTCGATAACTATCCACTCAGTTCAAATCCGACGATCCTCCTCAATCCCGACCTCCGTCCCCAATCGTCAAGAAACTTCGAGATCGGGATCAAAGGGACACATAGCCCGGAAGAGTTCGGGGTTTTCAACCGGGTCAGTTTCGATGTTACTTTTTTTCATAGTATCATTGAAGATGAAATCGTCCCCTTCGAGGTTTTCGGCGATGTGTTTTTCCGCAATGCCGCGCAGACAAATCGCACGGGGCTGGAGTTCGGGGCGGATATGGAGTTCGTTGCAGGTCTGCGGGTGAAAACATCCTACACGTTATCAGATTTCACGTACAAGCACTACATCGCTCAAGCAATTGCTCAGGATACATCCGGCAACCTGAACGAGAAGAATACTCGCTTCGACGGTAACGTCGTCCCGAGCGTTCCGAAGCACAATCTTTCGGTCGTCGTAACGTACACGCGTCTTCTCAACGACAACCTCATCGGGTTCGCCAAAACTTATGTTCTCAGTATCAGCGGGATGTACGCGGACGATCAGAATTCGGAGCTGTCGCGCGGGTACACGGTGCTCGGAGCAACGCTTGGGTTGGACATGAAGTTCGGAAGCTTCAACGCGCTGGTGTCCGGCGGCGTCAACAATATCGCAAACAAGAAGTACATCGGATTTCTCAACATCAACTCAACGACGCGGGAATTCTACGAAGCGGGAGAACCGCGGAATTTCTTCGCGAGTATTACGGCAGGCTATTCTCTCTAACCCACTAACAAGACAAGGAGGCTCGTGATGAACGCTCGAAGTGGATATGCTCTCGTAATCGCAGTACTGGGTTTCATCAGCAACGTACACCCACAATCACAAGGTGCCATAGTAATCGGAGAGCCGTTTCGTGTGTATCCAAGCACCGTAACGCAAACCGAGCCGTTCATCACTCGTCATCCGACGAACCCGAACATCCTCTTCGCTTGCGCGAACACCATCAACTCCTCCAGCGGATTTATCAGCGAAGGAATTTACGTTTCGACTAATCGCGGAGCGTCGTGGCGCGGATCAGATACATGCAACGGGCAGCTCATCACTGCCCATCGCGGCGACCCGGCAATTGCGATTGACCGAAACGGAGTATTTATTCTTACGCGACTGGGGACCTCGCCCGGCGGCTATTCCCATAACTCGGTGGACAACGGTCTGAACTGGGCTTCGCAGCGTACCATTTCGACCAATGACCAAGACCGCGGCGCACTCGCTACCGATGTTTTCCCAACGAGTGCAAATTACGGGCGAACGTACGCGGCATGGGTGCGCTTCCTTGGATCGAATCCGCCGGTCTTCTTTTCGTACAGCGATAACAGTGGCTCGAATTGGTCGGCGCCCACACAAATCAACACCCCGACGCAACGGGGACAAGGGGCAGAGCTTGCAATCGGCCCGGGCGGTCGTGTGTATGTGTGTTGGGCTGCCGTGACTCCAGCTTCCCCATTCACCGAAGATTATGTCGGGCTTGCATCATCCACCAACGGCGGTGTGGCATGGACAGTGACAGAGAATGTGTTCGATATGAACGGCATCCAAGGCACGTTTCCGCAAAAATCGAACATCCGCGTCAACGGCTTACCGAAGATTGATGTGGACAAATCGGGCGGTGCGCGCAACGGATATGTGTACATCGTCACCACACAGCGTAATCTTGCGCCGGCAGGCTCCGACCCCGACATCGTTCTTCGTCGCTCGACAGATAACGGACAAACGTGGTCTGCCGCCATTCGTGTTAACAGCGACCCGCTGAATAACGGCAAGCTGCAGTTCTTCCCCGCGATTCATGTTGACGAGGGCGGCGGCGTGAACATCTTGTATTACGACGACCGGACAACCACTTCCGATTCCGCAAACGTCTTCCTGTCCCGCTCGACTGATGGCGGCACTTCATGGTCGGACTACCGAGTGGGCAATCGCAATTTCAAGCCGACACCGATCGGCGGATTGGGTCAAGGCTATCAAGGCGATAACATCGGCATGACTTCGCTCGGCGATTCACTCTGGCCTGTGTGGATGGACAACTCGTCTGGCATTTATCAGATTTGGGCGTGTCCGATTCGCATTTCGAGTTTGACGGATGTTCGCGGGGAGGCTGCGCCGACGGATTTCCAATTGTTGCAGAATTATCCCAACCCGTTCAACCCTTCGACGAAAATAAAATTTAGCATCCCTTCTGTAGGGACGGGACATCCCGACCACTCGGGACAAGTTGCCCCGTCGCTCCTAAAGGTCTATGACATTTTGGGGAGAGAAGTCGCGACGCTTGTGAATGAAGTGAGACAGGCAGGACTGCACGAAGTCAACTTCGATGCAAGCAATCTCTCGACCGGCATGTATCTCTACCGGTTGCAAGCCGGGGGATTTACCTTGACAAGAAAAATGCTCCTGGTCCGCTGAGGGTTAGCGAATCAGCGCCATCTTCTTCGTTTGCGTCTGCGTGCCGGCCGAAAGTCGTACAACATAGATTCCGCTCGCGACGTTGCGTGCATCCCACACGACGTGATGCTCTCCCGGTCGTTGCATATCGCTCACGAGTTGCTCCACTTCCCTCCCAAGGATGTCGAACACTTTCAACGAAACGAACGCCGCGCGACTGAGGGTGAACGAGATGCGCGTCGTAGGATTGAATGGGTTGGGAAAGTTTTGATGCAAGCGAATCGAGGTTGGCGTGGTCGCAACGTCCTGTGCAATCCCCGTACTGATTCTGCTCCACTTGAAAAAGTATCCCGAATCGGACACGGCGAAACCCGTGAGAGAATCGGTGAACACCAAATCAGAAATCTGCCGTAAGCCTAACGTGTCTGGGACAGCCCACGTGTGGCTGGTATCGTACGTAACCATCACGTTGTTTGCATGCGGCACCCATCCCTCATTGGGCGTCCGGAAGGACATTGCATTCGGCTTGCCGAAGATACCGAGGAGGGTATGAGTCCAAGTAATACCGCCATCTCTTGAGCGCAAAGCTGTTGGTCCGTATTCGTAGTCGCCGCCGATCGCAACAATGTGGAGCGAGTCAACAAAATGTACAGCAAACACCGGCTCGGCAGGATTATTGCCCTGCCCGTCGTAGGATGACCAGCTCATCCCGCCATCGGTCGTCCGCCAAAAACCGCCGGCGATGTCGAACAGCCCACCCATGCCGATGCCAAATGACGGCGAATAGAACTGTACGTTGTAAGCGGGAAGTTGCGAGAACATCCCTGAATCAACCGACGCTCTGATCCACGTCAGCCCGCCATCTGTCGTTCGTTGAAACAATCCACGCTCGCCGCACAGAAACCCTGACAGCGAATCAAGGAATCTGATCGCGT
This sequence comes from uncultured Chitinophagales bacterium, assembly GCA_964444145.1. Lineage (GTDB taxonomy): Bacteria > Bacteroidota > Ignavibacteria > UBA10030 > UBA6906 > CAADGV01. Next base: position 73,403 of record CAYUFU010000004.1, on the reverse strand, counting down.
AGTAGTACTCGCCACGAATCGGAAACAAGTCACTCGTCCACGTTGTACCGCCGTTCGTTGTGCGGAGAATGCCTGTTCCGTAAAATGTCGTCGTGTCCACAAAATCAATCCAGGTGATCGCCCAGGCATACCGCCGACCGAAGGAACACATCGCGCGAATATCCGTTGCGACGCCAGAGGTTTGTGCAGTCCAGGTCCTGCCTCCGTTCGTTGTGCGCATGAGAACCCCTTCACGCCCGCAGACCCAGCCATAGGTGCTATCTACGAAGCTCATGCGCAGGAGGTCACGAGTCGTCGGTCGGGAAATCACGCGCCAATGCTGTGCATGAAGTTCCATCACCGTTACGAGAAACAAGACCGCGAAAACAGATCGTCGCATCGTCATGATATGCGTCTTCATCTTATCGAACAACCAACATTTTTCGTGTTGACGCAAAGTTGCCTGCTTGTAGTCTGTAGATATACACTCCGCTGGCAAGATGACCTGCGTCGAACTGGACGCAGTACCTTCCGGCCGGCATTGCTTCATTGACGAGAGTTGCAACATCTCTCCCCATCACATCATAGATCCTCAGCGAGACAAGCGACCACTCACCGATAGCAAATGCAATCTCCGTCGTCGGATTGAACGGGTTCGGAAAATTTTGGTGAAGAAAAAAATCTTCCGGCATTTCGCTCTCCTCTTGCGTCGTTACAGAAGTCGGAACGCCGAATTTCAGCACCATACCCGAATCACCGACGGCGTAGCCCGTCAAGGAATCGGTGAAGGTCACATCGTACGTCGGGCGGCGGCGCGGCACTTCAACGACAGACCAGGTTCGTCCCGTATCGCGTGTCGTGATGAATATCCCCGCGAAGCCGAGCGGCGACCATGCTTCGGCTTTTGTGCGGAACGAAATTGCCGCGGGCTCGCCGAAGATTTGCAGAAACTGGTACTCCCAAAGGAAACCTGCATTCTTCGTGCTCACCATGCTCGCACCAAAATCCAAATCGCCCGCAACACCGACGATGTTGAGTGAATCAAGAAAGTACAGATCGCGTACAGGCTCGGGGCTGATGCCTTGCGCCGTCCACCGTTGTCCGCCATTGGTCGTCTTCCATACGACGCCGACGATATCCAGACGCCCGCCCATCGCGTAGCCGTAGCTGCGCGAGAAGAATCGAAAGCGGCGAATTGCCCATTGCGCAACCGGCGAAGAATCTACAACAGCAGGACTCCAGGTAACACCGCCGTTCGTCGTTCGAACAATTCGACCAAAGCCTCCCGCCATCAGGCCGTTCAACGAATCATGGAAATGAATCGCGCTGAAGAATTCCCCCGTTACCGGATACTGACTTCTCGTCCAGACGCCGCCACCGTTCGTTGTTCGCAGGATGTTCGTACCGTACCAGGTGAGCGTGTCAACGAACTCAGTCCACGTGAGGGCCCAGCCGAGACGGTCGTTCAGAAAAAACAATTCATGGATTTCGCCCGTCACACCCGACAGTTGCGTTTGCCACACCGTTCCGCCGTTTGTTGTACGCAGAATCGTGCCGTTTGTGCCGCTCACCCAACCGCGAGCACTGTCGAGAAAGACGAGTCGCCGCAAATCATGCGTCGTTGGTGGCGGAAGTTCGCGCCATGCCGGTTGGGCATGCACGGAGCAACATAAGGCAACAACGACGATGAGGACTTGTATGTGCACATTCCTGATTTGCATGAGCGACTGATGCAATCTAATCACGACCCGTCGAAGAAGCAAAAGCCCAACCTGCCTCAGGTTGGGCTTTCTCATTTCATGCCTCGTCAAAAGAATCAGTTCACGCTCACATGCGGCAGCACTTTCTCCAGTAGATTCCGTTTCGGGACGGCACCAATAATCTGCTCGACCACCCGACCGCCCTTGAACACCATCAGCGTTGGGATGCTGCGAATCCCAAACCTCATCGAGACTTCGGGATTGTTATCCACATCCAGTTTGCCAACCTTGAGCTTGCCGTTATACTCTCTCGCGATTTCTTCGACGACGGGAGCGATCATTTTGCACGGGCCGCACCAGACTGCCCAGAAGTCCACGAGCACGGCAGTGTCGGCATTCAACACTTCGGTTTGAAAATTTTGATCGGTGAGTTCAATCGGTTTCATTCGTTCTCCTTGTTTCCATTACGCAGAAAAAATACTCAATTGCTCATTAACTTCACACTCTCCGGACCGAGAATTCCCTTCAGTGCATTCAGGAGCTCGTCGGTCGGCTCTACAAAAAATTTTCTTGTCTGATATTTTCTATGTCGTTCGTTCTGGATGACGTCGAAGTAACACGCGCAGCTCCCTTTGTTTCCCTCGAGCAGCTTTCGCAATTCGATAATCGTGTTCTCGTGAATATCGTTGACGTTGATCGAGAGAATAATACTCTTTGTAAACTTCTCTCGGACTCTTTCCATGGGGAAGACCTCGTTGACGAGAATTTTTAAGACGCCGCCATTTTGCGGGTCGTTGACTTCGCCTCTCCCGATCACCATAACGAGTGAGTCCGGTTGGAGCAGTTGTTGAAATTTCGCGTACGCGTCGGCAAAGACGATCAGCTCGGCGTGTCCGGAAAAGTCCTCCATCGTTGCGAACGCCATTGTATTGCCGCGCTTGTCAATCTTCTTCCGCACGGAGGTGATGATGCCGCAGGCGCGTGCCACGCTCGCATTCTTGAAGCCCACCAGGTTGCCGAACTGCACGTTTGAGAATTCTTTCACCTCCTGCTCGAATCGTGCGAGCGGATGCCCCGACACGAAAAAGCCGAGAACGTTTTTCTCGCGCATGAGTTTCTCGTGCTCTGACCATTGGGCAATCGGCGGCAGCGCGGGATACGTTATGTTGGATTGCGCGGCGTCGCCGAAATCGAACAAGCTACTTTGTCCGCTCGCATTATTTTCCTGATGCGACGCGCCGAAATTCGCGGCGCGCTCGATGTTCTCGAAGAATTGTGCGCGATGCCCCTCGAACGAATCGAACGCGCCAGCCTGCACCAGCCCTTCGAGACATTTCTTATTGACAAGCCGCAGATCGACGCGGCGGCAGAAGTCGAACAAATTTTCGAATCTCCCTTCCGCCTCACGCGCTTTGATCACGCTTTCTATCGCCGTTTCCCCAACGCCTTTGATCGCACAGAGTCCGACACGAATGTTGTTATGCACGACGAGAAAATTCACATCGGACTCGTTCACATCCGGCGGAAGGACATTCACTCCCAACTTCCGACAATCGTCAATCAACACGGTAATCTTGTCGGTGTTGCCCATTTCGGAGGAGAGCGTTGCCGCCATGTACTCGGCGGGATAGTGCGCCTTCAAATATGCCGTCTGATACGCAAGGATGGAGTAGGCAACGCTGTGCGACTTGTTGAATCCGTACGAAGCGAACTTCTCGATGAGATCAAAAATCTCACCTGCGATTTTTTTCTCGATGCCGCCCTGCACTGCACCTTCAACAAACTCTTTCTTCATCTTCGCCATGAGGTCCTTATCTTTTTTCCCCATGGCGCGGCGCATCAGATCCGCCTTGGCGAGCGTCAGACCGCCGATCTCACTGGCGATCTTTATGACCTGCTCTTGATAGACGATAACGCCGTACGTTTCTTTAAGAATCGGCTCCAGCTTCGGATGCAGATATGTTATCTGTGCACGCCCGTGTTTGCGCTCGATGAAATCGCCGATCATGTCCATCGGACCGGGACGATACAGCGCATTCATAGCGACCAGATCGCTGATACAGTTCGGCTTCAGCTTGCGAAGCCAGTCCTGCATTCCTGCGCTCTCGAATTGAAACAGCGCAATTGTTTGACCTTTACCGAAAAGCTCGAACGTCTTCGGATCATCTTCCGAAATGGCGTCGAGATCAATATCAATACCATGATTGGCCTTGATCATTGCGAGCGCGTGTTCGATAACCGAAAGCGTCCGCAAACCAAGGAAATCCATCTTGAGCAAGCCCGCCGTCTCAAGATCCTTCATGTTGAACTGGGTCATCACTTCCGTGCTCGGCGTTTTGTACAGCGGCACGTAGTCGGTGATGTTGCCGGGCGCGATCACCACGCCTGCGGCGTGCATACCGGCACCGCGATTCATGCCTTCCAACATGAGCGAGGCATCAATCAGCGTTTTGATTTTGGGGTCGCTGCTCTCCTTCACCCATTTGAGTTCAGGAATTGTTTCGAGCGCGTCGGCAAGAGGACGCACCTTGCCTTGTTCGAGCGGGATCTCTTTCGTAATGGAATCTATCGTGCTCAAGGGAATGCCGAGCACTCGCCCGACGTCTTTCAACACCTGACGTGAGAGCAGCGAGTTGAAGGTGATGATTTGTGAAACGGAATCTGCACCGTACTTGTCGCGAACGTATTGAATCACCTTATCGCGTTTCGTATCGGAGAAGTCCACGTCAATATCGGGCATCGAGACGCGGTCGGGATTAAGGAACCGCTCGAAGAGCAAATCATATTTGATGGGGTCAACGTTGGTGATGCCGAGCGCGTACGAGACGATGCTTCCCGCCGCGCTGCCGCGGCCGGGCCCGACTGCAACGCCCATCTTCCGCGCAGCCTCGATGAAGTCCGCGACGACCAAAAAATACCCGACGTATCCCATCTTTCGAATAACGGCAATCTCGTGCTCGAGTCTGCGACGCAATTCCTCTGTTGGCTCAGGGTATCGCCGCAGAAATCCTTCACGCGCAAGCTTCTCGAAGTATTCCTCCAGCGTTGCGACTCCTGCCTCAGGCGGAATCGGGAAGTTCGGCATGTGGGCGGCTTTCAAATCGAGTTCGAGGTTGCAGGCTTCCGCAACTTCCATCGTCGAGTTGAGCGCTTCGGGATAGTCGCGGAATAACTCGACCATTTCTCTCGACGACTTGAAATAGACCTGATCGGTTTGATAACGCAGTTGGCTGATATCCGGAACGCTCGTGCTGCTTGCATCGGGAATATGCAGCAGGATGTTGTGGGCGACCGCATGCTCGCGTTTCAAGTAATGCGTATCGTTCGAGCAGATAAGCTTCAACCCCAAATCCCTTGCGAGCTTCGGCGCCTTCTCGCGGATGATGGCCTCGCGTTTGATGCCATGATTTTGGATTTCGATGTAGAAATTTTCCGCTCCGAGAATCTCCTTGTAGAGTTCCGCAGCTTCGTAGGCGAGCGCGTCCTCGTTGCTGGCAAGATGGGCGTTCACGACCCCGCCTGCACATGCCGAGGTGCCGATAATCCCGTCACGATACTGACGCAGCACTTCCGTGTCGATGCGCGGCTTGTAATAAAAGCCTTCGGTATGGCCGATGGAACTGAGCTTGATGAGATTCTTGTAGCCGGTAAGATTCTTCGCGAGCAAGATCATGTGGTGATACGCACCGCGCTTGCCGCCACCTTCAGTCCCCTGCGTCGTTTTTTCAAGACGACTTCCCCTCGTCACGATATACGCCTCCATCCCCACAATAGGCTTTACACCGGCACCCTTTGCCTTCTTGTAAAACTCAATCGCCCCAAACATGACGCCATGATCAGTCAAGCCGACAGCCGGCATGTTGTTCTCAACTGCCGCATTGACGAGATCGTCAATCTTCAGCGCACCGTCAAGAAGACTGTAGTGAGTGTGATTGTGTAGATGGACGTAATCCATTGAACTCCAAGCAAAATCGCCACGATGCGGTGAGAGGAATTCACTACATTCACCGCACTGAGAATCCACAAGTCGGGACTATTACCTTTCCGTGTAACATCACCAATGTAAGAAGGCACAACCCGAGCTTGTCAACAAGTTTTCAGAAACTTACAAACAGAAAAACGATACTACGACAATGTGCAAAGAGCCGAGTCCAAGATGTTCTCCGCCAATGACCTAAGCTCTACTTCAAAAGCTCTCTCACCTTACTTGCAACTTGGTCAGCCTCAACCAAGATTCGCTCGCCGCTTTTTCGAATCTTGATTTCCACTTTGCCATTGGCGAGATTCTTCTCGCCAACAATCACTTGTAGCGGCATCCCAAGCAGATCTGCATCTTTAAATTTGAAGCCAGGCGATATTGCAGTGCGATCATCGTAGAGAACATCTATGCTCCCATTTTGTAGCTCTCGATACAAACGCTCTGCGTGCTCCGCAACCGCCGCACTCTTCATCGAAACCCCAATCAAATGAACATGATACGGTGCGATGGCTTTGTCCCAGACGATCCCGTTTGCGTCATGATTCTGTTCGATGTGGCACGCGATGATACGCTCGATGCCGATTCCGTAGCTGCCCATGATGATTGGTTTCGCCTGTCCGTTTTCGTCGAGGAAATTCGCCTTGAGCGCGTCGGAATATTTCGTTCCCAACTTGAAGATGTGTCCAAGCTCAATGCCCTTCACGATGCGGAGTCTTCCTTTTCCGTTCGGTGCGGTCTCTCCTGCTTGCACCGTTCTTAAATCAAAATAGCCATCAATCGTGCAGTCGCGTCGAAGGTCAATATTCAGGAGATGATAATCATTGCGATTCGCGCCGCTCACCAAACCGTTCGCGCCTTCGAGGCGCCTGTCGGCGATGATCTTCATCCCTTTCAAACCAACTGGACCAATCGAGCCGCCATCTGCGCCCGTTAACTCCCGCAGCTTCTCCTCTTCGATCGGACGAACCCATGTCGCAGCAAGAGCAGATTGGAGTTTCGCCTCGTTTAACTCGTCGTTCCCCATCATCAGAATCAGCGTTGGCTTATCGTCAACCCAATAGACAACCGACTTAGCGAGGATCGAATGATCTACGTTGAGGAATGCGGCAAGCTCATCTATAGTCTTGACGTTCGGGGTATGGACTTCTTGAAGCGACTTGCTCTCGGCGTGACGTATTCCATTGGGCACACGCGACGTGGCGATCTCGATATTTGCCGCGTAGCTTCCGTCGTCGGCAAGGGCGATTGTGTCCTCGCCCGATTCAGATTCGAGCATGAACTCTTGCGAGCCTGTACCACCCATAGCACCGCTCGACGCGCCGACGATGAAGAATTTCAAACCGCAGCGCGTAAAGATTCTTTTGTAGGCTTCGGCGTGCAGGTCGTAACTCTTATCCAGTGCCTCCCACGTCGCATCGAGCGAGTAGCTGTCCTTCATCAAGAATTGCCTGCCGCGCAGGACGCCCGAGCGAGGCCGCGGCTCGTTCCGAAATTTTGTTTGAATCTGATACCAGATTTGCGGCAAGTCTTTGTACGACTCGATGTGGTTTTTCGCAATCCAACAGATGATTTCTTCATGCGTTGGTGCGAGGACGAGAGGACGATTCTTTACATGGAACAAATTATCGCCGAAGGCTTTGACGCGTCCTGTCTCTTCCCAGATTTCAATCGGATTAAGGGCGGGCAAATGAAATTCCTGCCCGCCAATCGCATCCATTTCTTCGCGCACAATGTCGCTCACTTTTTTCATGACACGATAGCCCAGCGGCAGCCATGAGTAGATGCCGGCAGAAAGAAGCCGCACCATTCCAGCGCGAATCATGAGAATGTGACTCGGAATGACGGCGTCGTTGGGGGTTTCTTTGACAGTTGGGATAAATCCAGAACTCAGTCGCATCAGGGATTACATAATCGTGAGTGAAGAAAAAAACAAAAGAGGAATGACTCGTAAAGAGCACTCCTCTTTTCCTCGTGGAGGCTGAAGCAATATATCAAACAGGGAAAGCGAATTCAACAAATCGTTGCTATCACCGCGGCCGACCAGGGGGCAAGGGAAACGTGCTCTGTTGAGACCCCTCGTCGGTTTTTCCCGACGAGAGAATCGCGATGGCAACGGCAAGACCTACCACCGCCGCCCCACCGGCGATATACAGCTCGGTTGACCCGCTGCTTGGTTCTTCAGGAAGTATCGCGGCAACGACGAATTCCACATCAGCTTGGTCTAACTCAGGCCGATACTCATCAGCAACGCGCCAACTGATGCGCTTGTTTTTTCCAGGTTTGATATTCGCTCCGATGTCACCAATGACATTGAGCGGCGTGTAGGCGAATGTCGAATCGGATTTGAGTTTGACACGCAGCGTCACGGTGTACACCTCGGTCGGCTCTCCTGCCAGATCGTACTCGATGAAGATGTTGAGTTTCCCCTGGCGCTCGAGGCGAACATTGGTGACGGGATTGTCTTCATCCCCTTCTTCGTCAGCGAATGCAAAGATATTCGTCGTGTACATCAGGAAGATGAATGCGAGCATACCACGCAATTGTCTATGCGATCGAAGAAACATATCCCCTCCTACTTCATCATGATCATTTTACCGGTGAACGCTTTGCCAACGTTTGTCGTGAAGCGCGTTATATACATGCCGGATGCCACCGGCATCCCGTGATTGTCCTTGCCGTCCCAGAACACAAAATGTCGTCCGGCTTCGAGCACGCCTGCTTGAAGAGTCCGCACTTCCTGTCCTAAGATGTTATACACGCGCACCGCAACGTCCGCGGCGTGCGGTAATGCGATCGGAATCGTCGTTGTCGGGTTGAACGGGTTCGGGAAATTGTTCCCAAGCCCGAACTCTTTCGGGAGGACGGAATTCAACACCTCTTGCACCGCCTCCGGTCGTCCGACAATTACTTTCATCTCAGTGCTCCCGGTTGGAAGCCGCAAACGATACGTCGGCGCTACACGCAAATCGCTATAGCGTGCATGCTGTTCATCAATCAAGAACACGTTGAGGTGCGGAGGGACATCAGCCACACCATCGAACCGCAACTCCAGCTCGTCCGTCGGCTTTGCCTGAACATGGAAGAGCCACGACTCGAGCACATCTAGGCGGGGACGCAGGTCCACTGCGAAACCGCTGTATTGGCCATCCCATTCGGGACGATTGAAGTAGATGGACGGCACGCCGCCGAGTGCCCGCGGCTTGCGATACTCCAACGAATCCAACCCGGTGCGCGCGGCGCGCGCGACACCCAGCACAGTAGAACGATCCGAGCGCGCATTCGCAATCAGCTCGATGGTAATGCGCCATTCGCCCTCTGCACGTTTGCTCTCGGAAGCCTTCGGCAGCGAACCGAAGACGCCGAACGGGATTTTCAACGAAGGGAGCGACGCGTTCGGGTTATTGAAGAAGTAATACCCCTGGTACGGCTCTAATGCTGAGGCTGTCACTCCGAAGGTTCCCTGGAAGGGCCAAAAGCCTTCGACAAGAGAGGGATTCAGGGAGCGTATCTCGGCAACAGGTACAGTGCGATCGAGCGGATTAGTGATGATGTTCCATCCATTAGTGAGCGCAATGGAAACGGAACTTGTCGTCGAATCGAAAGCCGCCGTCGGAACCGTGAGGCTCGCAATATCGAGATTCCCTTTTCGCAGAACCCAGAATCCGCGACCGGGTGATAACCTAAAAGCATCGTCACCAGCGCTATACGGAACAAAGATTTCTCCCTGCGGCAATCCATTGTCGCGGTATGCCACCCAATCAACGTCTTGCGTGCCGTTCAAGATCTGGGGCAGACGCACGCCTGCTGCTAACGGATCACCCGGCAAACCCACGAGGCGATAGTCCGTCGCCGAGTAATCGCTGGGCTTCGCGAACGACGGAAATTGAATGACTGCATTCAACGTGAAATTTGCAGGATACAGCGGCACTGTGCTGAAGAGCTTGTAGGGTGTGAATACACCCGGACCGCGTTCGTTGATTGCACGGACACGCCAGTAGTACTTGGTACCGTTGGCAAGCGGTCCGACCACGCGACGCGTGTCAGCGATTGTCGAGTCGTTGACAACAAGCGACGTGAATGCGATATCCGTAGCAACTTGCAAATGATAGCGACTTGCAAGCGCGGAGCGTGACCAACTGAGTGTTACCACTGTTGGCATATTGCGTGCGCTGTCAGCCGGACCGGCAAGCGTCGGCGGCAGAGGCAATGGCTGCCAAATCCTAAACCCCACTGTGGTGCTTCCTCCGCCCGGTTGAACATTCGTCACGATAATGTCACGGTTCCCAACAGAAGCGCTCGTGTCAATACTGATGCGAGCACGAAGACGCGTACTGTCGACCTGCAGTGAATCACGAATGATATGCGAGCCAAAGTTCACGTCAGTAACACCGTCAATGAAGTTCTGTCCCGTAAGAGTTATCCAGAGGGTTTCAAGCAACCCTGCCGAATCCGGTGAAATAGTATTCACGACCGGACTGGGGTTCTGAATGCGAAAGGCATTGCTCGAACCGGTTTCCGACCCGCCCGAAGCACGAGTCGCGGTAAGGCGTACATCGCTGCCCTCCGCGCGGCGGAAGGAAACTTGGCGTGAGAGAATGCCATCGGTAAATCGCGGGGTTACACCTCCGCCGGTCGCTAATTGACCATTCGAGGTGACGATCACCGAATCGGTGAATGACGTTGCCGTATTGTTGAACTGATCGCGCGCGGAGATTCGCACAGTGAACGGCACAAGCGTCAGTTGCGTCCCAATGGCGCCCCCCGTTGCTGATTCAATAGTGAATCTGCTCAGCGGGGCATGAGCGTTCGTCAACGAAAAGCTGTCGCGTTGTGCTACCCCTGCGGTGGAGGCATAGACAACATAACGACCGGCAACCGTATCGGCTGTCAAGCGCGTTGAGGAGGCTCTGCCTAATGAGTCCGTCGTTGCGCTCATCGTACGTGAACGCTGGTTGTTCACAAGGAAGGTTCCGCTTGCGCCGGTATCTGGCGCAGTAAATGTCACGGTTGTACCGCTGATCGGATTGCCCGAGGCATCGCGCACCACAACCGAGAACAGAGAATCGAACGGCATGTTGACTTGCTTGGTCTGGGGCGTTCCGCCTGTTACCTGAATGCTTGCCGCACCGCTTGTAAGATTTGTGAGTTGAAAATTTGCCGGCGCAGTCCCACCGGGAATCGTTGCTGAGACGATGTATGATCCGGCGATGGCGTTTGCACGCAGTGTGTCAGTTGTCGCGATGCCGCTTGAATCTGTTACGAACTGGTTGATACCACGCACGAATGAAGCACTCGGCCCAACGAACGGCGTATTGAAAATGACGACTACATTCGGGACTCGGTTGCCCGACGAGTCAATCACGGTCACTTGTAGCCGCTGCGGAAATCGTTGGTTTACCGGGGTTGACTGCGGCGTGCCGCTTGTCGCAGTGATGGTCGAGCCTCCGCTCGCTGCATTGGTCAGCGCAAAGTTTGCCGGTGCGCTTACGCCGGTGCGGGTTGCGGTGAGATTATAGGGACCCCCCGCTATGGCATTTGCCGTGAAGGGCGGTGCGGTTGCCCTGCCGTTGTTATCTGTGAGCGCAAACGTATCGCGCCTGCCACCGGCGAAGGCTCCGCTTGGGCCCGTAAGCGGTGCGGCGAACCTGACAGTATCGCGACAACGCGGGTTGCCCAAGTCATCGGTAACGATCGCGGCAATAGTTCCAAACTGACGATTGATAGTCGCGGTTTGCGGCGTGGTGCCCGGCGCCGGAACGATAGCACTCGGCTGTCGCGGGTTATTACCTAACTGGAATCGCTGCAAAGGCGCCGTGAGACCCTGAACGGTGTACGGTAATTCATAAACCTCCGTACAAAAATTCGCGATCCGATTTGCAGTAAACGTCTCGGCAGTCACCAACCCTAAACTGTCGGTCGTTCTCGCAAATGTCGTCTGTCCGCCGGGAAACGTGCCACTCGGACCGGTTTGTGGAGGCGCAGTAAAGGTCACCAGCACACCCGGTACAGGATTGAAGAAGGTATCGCGAACTTGAACTTGGAATCGGACTGGGAAACCGGTGATGACCTCTGTGCGTTGAGTGGCGCCCGCGACGATTTGTGAATTGTTCGGGCCGCGCGCGATATTGCGGCACCGAAATACAGCCGGAGCAACAACGCCGGGCGCATCTGCCGGTAGTTGAAATGCGCCGACCGCGTTATTCGCCGTGAACATTGCCGATACGGCAAACCCGTTGAGATCGGTGGTTGCCGTATTCTGATTTCCTTCAAAGGTTCCGGATGGTCCTGAGGTTGGCTGCCGCCATGTTACCGTTGCCCCTTGAACGGGATTGTTGAACTCATCAAGCACCCGGACCCGGAATCGCACTGGATAAGGCGTTGCCACCGGAACACTTTGACTATCACCTGCAACAATCTGAATGGTTCCCGGGAGACCGAACGTATTCTCTAAGCGAAACGTATCGGGAGCCGAAACGCCGGTAACAGAAACTCTGACACCATAACGGCCGACCGTGCCATTCGCACGAAGTCTTGGTGCGAATGCATATCCCGTGTCGTTCGTCGTTCTCGTAACAGATGCCCCTCCTGGCTCGAACACTGCTGTAGGTCCTGAGGTCGGGGCGGTAAATGTGACTGTCGCATTCGGTACGCGATTCTGGAATCGGTCCCTGACAACGGCGCCCAGGTTGATGCGGAACGTGTCACCCACCTGAGTGGCTTGCGAATTTCCGATAGCCGCCGCTATTGAGGAGGGAACATCTGCGCGATTGGTAAGGTTGAAGACTGCCGGCGCGGTGACGCCGGAAATCGTCGCACGCACCGTGTAGGAACCAGCAAAGAGATTAGCACTCCAATTCACAGACGAGCGTCCTTGTCCATCGGTGCGAGGAAAGGGAGGTCCCGTAATGCTTGGACCCGATGCCGGTGCATCCGTCGTGATTACCACATCGGGAACACCATTGAAAAGCGAATCTCGAACCAATACTGTCTTTATCTGCGGAAACGAGTTGCCGACGATCGCCGAATCCGGACTCCCTGCAATCGTGACGATTGACCGCGCAGGTCCGGGAACGTTCGTCAGTTGGATCAGACGCGGGACATCAACGCTCTGAGCAATTACCCGTATGTCGTAGGGACCGCCGGCTATGTTGTTGGCAAAGAAGCGGTCTGCGAGCGCGGAACCCGATGAGTCTGTTAGGAATGTGTTCACGCCATTCTCGAAGTAACCGGTTGGACCCCCACCCGGCGGAACGAAAGTCACACTCACGCGGGGAGTTGGGTTGCTGAATCTGTCCTGAAGGAGAACGCGAAAGCGTTCTGGAAAAACTGTCGCCACTTGCGTGGTCTGTGGCGTACCGGACGTCGCCACAATAGAAAAGACATCATCTGCAGCATTCGTAAGCAAGAATGGAATCGGATTCGAGATTGCCGCAACCGATGCACTCACGATGTAGCTACCCGATCTCGTGTTTGCGGTGAATGGCGGAGGCGTTGCAACACCCAGCGAATCTGTGGTAGCTTGGTTCACGCCTCCTTGAAATGTACCACTTGCACCAGTAATCGGCGCAGTGTACACAACCGTCACGCCGGGCACGCGATTGTTGAACGAGTCAATCACTGCGACACGAAAACGTGAGGGGAACACCGTTGCGACGCGAGTTGTCTCAGGACTTCCGCTGAGAATCTGCATGGTTGCTGGTGTACCTGCAAGATTCCGTAATACAAACACAGCCGAGGGGGTAACGCCAACAACCGAAGCGTTGACATTGAACCTGCCCGCCCTACTATTCGCCGTGAATACGGGGGCTGTTGCCAACCCAGTGATGCTATCCGACGTTATAGTCGCTGTTGCTCCAGTAGGGAAGGTGCCCGTCGCGCCTGTCGTCGGGGCTTGGAACGTTACCGTCACGCCTCCCTTATTGTTGCCGAAGGCATCGCGCACACGCGCCTGAAAATTGATCGCATACCGCCGATTGACGACTGCATCCTGTGGCGAGCCTGCGACGATCGCGATGCTCGCCGCCGGACCGGTTGTGTTGCGCAAGGTGAACGTCGCCGGAGTTGAAACACCAGACACCGTCGCGTTCACGACGTACGGTCCACCTGCAATCGTATCGGCGCGGAATCGGACTGCGACAACACCCAACGCGTTAGTAAGCAGTGTAATGCGCGTCGAGTCGTTTTGGAATTTCCCGCTCGCGCCTGTTAAGGGCGCAGTGAATGTGACCGCGAGCCCAGGAACCGGATTCAAAAACACATCTCTCACCACGGCGCGCAAACTATCGCCAAACCATGTGTTAACCGTCGCGGTCTGTGGAGTACCGCCGGTCACGGTAATGGTTTCTGCGCTACCGGGCCGATTCGTCAGTGAATAGTTTGCCGTATCGGTCCCTGAAGAAGTGGCGCGGACAAAATACGATCCTGCAATGGTGCCGGCGGTAAACGGTTGTGCAGTCGCCTCGCCCGTTGAGTCGGTGGTTGCGGTGTTGATATTGCCTTCGAACGTCCCGCGCGGACCAGTGGTAGGGACAAGAAATGTTACCGACGCGTCACGAATCGGATTATCGAACTGATCCGTCACGCGCGCTTTGAATCGCGTCGCAAACAGAGTACCTACGGTTGTGCTCTGCGGCGTCCCTGCGGTTGCGCTTATCCGCGCAGCCGCAGCCGCGGTGCTCCTTAAAGCGAAGACTGCCGGAGTGAGTACCCCCTGCGCCGATGCCGTCACTTGAAATTGTCCTGCGATGGTGTTTGCAGTGAGTGTTCTCGCGGTGGCAACACCGTTGACGCCCGTTCGCACTGTATCGGTGCGGCCGTTCGGGAACACTCCACTTGGACCGGTTGCTGGGGCGGTAAACGTGACAAGCACGTTATTCACCGGGTTGCCAGATCCATCGCGTACCGTCACACCAAGATTGACGGGAAAAGCCGTGTTGACGGTTGTTGTTTGCGGTGTTGTACCGGTAGTTGGTGTAATGCTGCCGGCAGGACCGGACAAATTCGTCAAGGGAAAAATCGCGCCCGGAAGCGTCGTTCCGACGACAAAGGCCGAATCATTATAGCTGCCCGCGACAGAGTCTGCTGTAAACACAGGTGCGGTCGCAGCACCGGCCGTATCGGTTCGTGCCGTATCAACTCCTCCCGCAAATGTCCCACTCGGACTTGTTGCGGGTTTCGTGAAGCGAACGAGGAGATTGCTGATAGGATTTCCGGCAATGTCTTCGACTCGCGCTTTCAGATTGATACCGAAAGCGGTTCGCACTTGAGCGCTCTGATTCATTCCTTCAACTGCAATAATGCGCTGAGGAGGGCCGGGCAAATTCGTCAGAAAGAACGACGCCGGAGTTGTGATTCCTCCTGTCGTTGCTGTAACGGCATAGGCTCCCGCTATGAGCCCGGCGGTGAAGGGTGCAGCAGTTGCATCGCCGTTGGCGTTCGTAATTGCAGAATCAACTCCACCTTGGAATGTTCCGGTTGGTCCGGTTGCAGGTTTTGTCCAACGGACAACTGCACCGGTGATGCGGTTCCCAAACGTATCACTCACCGTTGCAATCATATTGATCGGAAATGTCACACCAATGGGCACGCTCTGTCCGCTTCCAACGTTGGCAGCAATTTGCCGTGCAGGGCCGGGAGTATTCGTGAGGGAAAAGAGTGCCGGCGTTGCAACGCCGCCAACTGAGGCAGTATCGGTGTACGAGCCGGCTATGGTATTCGCGGTAAAGACCGGTGCCGTGGCAACACCTAACGCATTCGTCCGCACAGTGTCCACTCCGCCGGCAAATGTTCCGCTTGCGCCGGTCGCGGGTTTGGAGAATCTGACGAGCACTCCGCTGGCGAGATTTCCCGCGGCGTCGCGCACAGTTACTTCAAAATTGGTCGCGAACGCAGTGTTCACCTGGGCTGTTTGCGGCGTCCCGTTGGAGGCAACCACCGATGCCGGTGCACCGACCGTAATCGAAAAGCTGTTGCTCACTGCAGAGGTCAAACCGGAGCTCGATGCGGTGAGCACCTTTGTTCCCACCAGATTGATGCTCAAATTCGCAAACGTCGCAAGACCGGCAGCGTTCGTGTTTTGCGTTGTCGTCCCACTCAGCGTGCCGGTGCCGGAGGAGAGCGTCATGAGTATTGGCACTGCCGCCGTCGTCACGTTATTGTCAAAGGTGTCACGCAACTGCACCGTCACAGGTGGATTGATAGCCACTCCGGACGCCGTGTTGGTTGGCTGCTGTCCAAAGACCAGCTTGGAAGCTGCTGCCGGTGCGATGATAATGTTGCTCGACACGGTCGAGTCGAGAACCGGAGTGGCACGAAACCGGATGTTGATCGTCCCGGAGACATTGTGCCGAAGATTCGTGAACGTAACCAAACCGCCGCTCGCAACGAGCGTTGTCGTTCCTTGCAACACTCCTGTTCCTGCGTTACGTGTTGCCGTGACGCTGGTGGTGTTATTGGTCGTGACCAGATTGCCGAATGTATCTTCGATAGCAACAACCGGCTGTTGCGCAAACACAACTCCTGCTGTTGCCGTTGGCGATGGCTGAGTCCGCACGGTCAGTTTGCGCGCAGCCGCCGCACTGATAACGAACGAGGCGCTCACTGCAGAATCCAAGCCGGCACTTGAAGCCTTGAGCGTTTTCGTACCGGAGATGTTGATACGTAAATCGTTGAACACGGCGATACCCGACACATTTGTCGTACGTGTCGTCGTCCCCAGAAGCGTACCGGTACCGCTCTGAATCGAAGCGATCACCGTGCGGCCCGAATCCGGAACATTGTTGCCAAAGGCATCTTGCACGCGAACCGTCTCGGGCGGTGTAATGATGGCACCAGCAATGGCATTGCCTGGCTGAGAAACAAACAAGAGGCGAGCAGCGGGTCCTACACCAACCACAATATTCGTGGAGGTGTCCGGAGTGAGTGTTGGTGTTGCAGTGAACCGAATGTTGATTGTCGTTGCGACATTGTGTTGCAAATTTGTAAATGTTGCCACCCCGGCAACTGCTGTTTGCGTCAGCGTTCCTTGGAGGACCCCGGTGCCGAGGAGACGCGCTGCAGTCACGGTTGTTGTATTGTCAGACGTAACGACGTTCCCTGCCGCATCAAGGATTCTCACCCTCGGTTGCGTGGCAAACGCAACTCCAGCGGTGGCGGTCGCTGAAGGTTGAATCGAAATATCTAACCGCGTTGCGACTCCGGGAACAATCGAAATTCTGCCCGATGGGATTGCCTCGAGCGTATCGGGTACCGCACGGGCTCGAATCACGCCGGAACCCACAAGCCTTCCGGTAAGAAGTGCACTCTTACCATCGGTGCTCGCAACCAGATCACCGGCGACCATGCCACCCAACAGACTATCCAACGACCATGTCGCCGCAACGTTCGCAACAAAATCGCCGAGCGCAGTTCTCGACACTGCGAATACTCTCAGCGTATCGCCCGAGGGAAGATTTTGGGCTGCGACAACGACCCCGCTGCCATCCGATCGCGTCTCAACTCGTACCTGAGTTGCTTGGGCTATTGAAAGCGATCTTGCGCCAAGCAGTAGAATCACCAAACCGAGCATCAATACGGTTCGGCTCACTATCCTCCCGCGATAAGCACAGTGTTGCATCATATCCACCCCCTGCATCCGGATGACAAGACGATGTTGAAATTGAAATGACTATCGAATTGATAAAGACAAAAATAGGGATTTCTCCCATCTTTGTTGTAGAGTCGGACTTTTGGTACTTAGGAAAACAACTATGTCCCCTGCTCTTGGAATTTGAACTCACATCACTAAGGTGATTGCCGTTCACCGAAACCTACAAATAAAACGCAAAGCAATCAATGTAGGTGGGATGAAGATTTTTGCGAGGCTGAAGCGGCCTGATGGGATAAGAAACGAAAGAATCTTCAGTACCGTCTGCGGATGTTCAGAACATCCCAAGCACTGCAGAACCGATCGCTATCGTGACACCGTCTTCTCCCCTGAGCGCGAAGAATGCTTTCTGAGAGT
>CAYUFU010000004.1:30959-55644 GCA_964444145.1 uncultured Chitinophagales bacterium | reverse complement strand
AGCGCGAAGAATGCTTTCTGAGAGTCGTGTGCCCTCGGGCAGAGTCGAACTGCCGACCTGCGGTTTAGGAAACCGTCGCTCTATCCATACTGAGCTACGAGGGCTTCATAGATTCTTCACGATCAAAATAAAGAAAGGAAGGCTACGAACCAAGGCTCTCACATTATTACAAAATGAACCTATCTCGCTGCGTGCGACACCGCAACACCTCCGCAGGTTCATCGCTGTATATTGTTTCCGACTTCACACACGACTACACCGGTCGGACGTTCTTCAAAACACCCAGTGCACTAAGTGATTTTCAGAAGAGGTGGGACTCGCTGAGAATCTGCGCTCTTAGTTAATCCGCCGGCTCCGGTGTAACTTCATACAACCAAAACAATCACTCAAGAGGAGTACACATCATGGCGCTCGCCTTTTTCGTTCTCGCAATCATGCTTACGCTTGCAGTCATTTCCAGCATCGAGACGGCACGGTTCGTCAAGCACATCAAGCACTAAGAGTCGGTAGATACAACTTCTGTTGCCGGATATACTCGGCAACGGCATCACACACGAGATAGCGAATAGATTTTCCTTCGCGAACGCGTTGACGTATCGTGCGCGACGCAATGCCAATCTCCGGCACAGGGCAAATCATAACGCGATCTTTCATCTTCGGCGGCACATCGGCCTCACGAAAGCCCGGTCGCGTCATCACGACAACGGTCGCCAGCTCGAGAATCTGCTCCGGCGACTTCCATGTGTGGAAGTCGAGCAAGTTGTCCATCCCGATGAGGAGATACAACGCGCCATCGAAGTGCTGTTTGAGCTGGCGCAGCGTATCCACAGTAAACGAGACTCCACCCCGCTCGATTTCGATATTGGAAACGCCGAAGCGCCCATTGCTCTCGATAGCTAGTCGCAACATTGCAACGCGATGATCCGCCGACACAATCTCGTCTGTGAGTTTGTGCGGAGGTATCGCCGCGGGCACAAACACTATGTTGTCGAGCCGCAATGCATCGCACACATGCTCGGCAACGATGAGATGGCCGATGTGTGGCGGATTGAATGTGCCACCGAAGATACCAAGCTTCATTGGTGCAATATCCTCGTTTTGTTGCTACAGGCAAAAGCGAACATACACATCTCCAAAGATCGTCTTATCTGAAAGTTCCCGCAGCGTGCGAAGCAAATCTTGCGGAGACTGCCACTGCGGAAGGAGCAGTTGCATCTGTTCTCCTACCGAATAGTTACATTCGATGCGACCCAATGACGACAACAACGCAAGACTTGCCTCGACGTTCGACAGCATTTCCGGAACAAATTCGAATGAGAGATGTCGCACCGGAGAGTGTAGTCCTTTGATCACATCAACTTCGAAACCTTCGACATCAATCTTGACAAACGCCGGAATACCGAATTGCCTGACCAGAGTCTCCAAGGTAGTTACCTGAACAGAAACAGCTTCAGACCATTGGTACGCGGCAAATCTCCCACTCTTCCTGACCTCCATAATCCATTGTTGCGACATCGAGGCAATTGTGGATTCATGGGAAAGGTATAACTCGGCTGATCCAAGCTGTGATCCGCACGCAACGGGAAGTATTGTGCACTGCCGATTTTTTCCGAACCGCTGCTTCAATATCTGAACGCAGAAGGGTTGAGGCTCAACCGCCACGACCCGAGCACCCAGCGTGAGAAAAATGTTCGTACGGTTACCTCTATTCGCTCCAATGTCGAAGCAGAGATCGCCGGGTAGAATGAACTGCCGGTAGAAATTGATCATTGCCCGATTGTGGCGAATCACTTCTCGACGTTCCGCCCAGTACGATGGACGAACCGGTCGAAGGATGCTCTTCAGTATGCCCTTCACTTGGTTCATGCTTTCTCCATCCGTGTCAGCATCGTCCTCCCAGTCTCTCCCGATTGATAAAGATTGCATCGCCGCAAACTAATTGATGATCTTCACCTGAAGTCAGATTGTACAGTTGAAAGAATTCGAAATTGTGTTTGCGGAGAAAGGCTTCCACCTCGTACATGAGGCAATTTTCCTCGTACACTCGAACAAACTCCACTTCCGTATAGACGAGTTTGACACTCTCCCACAAGGTCCTTGAAGCACCTTCCAGCGCCTTCAGTTCGTGCCCTTGTAAGTCAAGTTTGATCAGGTCAATCGGAACCGCGTTATTTTCTCTCAGCCATTCGTCTAAAGGGATGAGCTCGACATCCTCCCGCCCGACGTTTTGTGTTTGCCATGCCTGATACTTCTTTCCTGCGTGACCTACCGGCGAGAGCGAGTTGGTCGAATCCTGTACGTTCACGTACAGAGGCAGCGTGCACCGTCTTGACGATAAGCCTTGCTTAACGAGATGAATGCGGTGGGAACTGCTTGTATGCCGCTGTAGAACTTCAAACGACGCGCTTGCAGGTTCGAAGCAATAGACCGTAGCTTCCGGGAACATCCTCTCGAAGCGTAATGCGATTTCTCCGTGATAAGCGCCGCCATCAATGATTCCTCTCACGGTCGTTAGTTGCAGCAACTGCTGCATGTCAGCGAACGGGTCCTGAATCTCGACGATCGTTTTGTTGTACCGCCGCTTCAACCACCGCTGAATAAACTGAATCATTTCGTTGCGCAGATCCATGAGGCTACCTCATCAGGCTAAGATAGAGATTTTCATAGCGCCGCGCGATAGAGTGCCAGTTCGTCTCTTGCTGGAACAAGGTGAACCCTTTGGCAATTCTTTCCGCATATCGGTCGGGATGTTGGAAAAACTCTCGGATGATGCTCACGGCTTCTTCTTCGGTACCAACAATGCACGCAATATCTTTGTAGTCCTTGACATTGCCGCAGTCGGTCGTAACGAAAAGCGTCTTGCCAGCGAAGGCTTCGAACATGACGAGCGGCGAACATTCGACTCGCGACCCGAAGAGAAAGACATCGGCATCTCCATACGCGCTGACGACGCTCGCGCGCGGCAGATCCTCCAACAACAGTGCGTTCTTCCGTAGTGAACGGAGGCGGCATTGCGCATAGCACTCGTTGAACCACTTCTTGGGAAATCCAACATATGGATTGCCTATGAGAACAGAAGCCGCGTGCAGATCGTCCAATTGTGCGATGCAATTCCAAAAGAATGCGTGCCCTTTGAGTGAACTATGATTGGAAACGTTGATGATGAGCGGCTTGTCTCCAATACCGAATTGGGATCGAAAGCCCCCACGATGTACCGTCGAAAACTCCCGTAGATCCGCACCATTCGGGATGGTAATCCCATTGCGCAAGCCATGATGCGCACCGAATGCCGTATCAATATAGTTGTCGGAAAGATAGATCACTTTGTCGTATCGGCGCAACACGTCGGGCATGGCGGAAAAATATCCTGCAAAGAGCGGATCATGCAAACGCGAATAGCCGCAGGGCACAAAGACTTTTTTTGCGCCAAGCGAAGAGAGAAGATCGAATACCAGATCGGAACTCCAAATCTGCGCGGCATAGTTCATCATCACATCGGCGTCCGTTGAGCGAATGAATTCTCTGAACGCATTGACCTCGCCGCGAAATCCCTCGACAGCATTTCCCGCACAATCAAACTCGACTATCTTGACTCCGTTGAGCCGGTCGAAGTTTCTCCGTGGTGAGGCACCGGTCGCCACGGTCACGTCGTGGCCGAACGAAACGAGATACTCGGAGAGCTGTTTTACAACTTCTTCACTACCGCCGGTATCGGGAGCATAGCGCTGCACCGTGTGCAGAATTTTCACAACACGAACCCCATTTGTTGAAACAATTCCCGAAAACGGATTTCGTATGTATGGTCGCGCAGCGTCCGCTCATAACCGGCTTGCGCGATGCGGGATCGTTCTTCGTCGTGGGCAAGATAGTAGCGTGCTTTTTCGAGAAGATCCCTCCTGTCACTAAAACAGACTATCTCTTTGTCGAGAACGAAATATCGCTCGATACCCTCGACATAGTTCGTGAGGATGAAGCCACCGCATCCCGGAATCTCAAAATTCCTTCCCTTGATCTGTTGTTGATTGCGGAAGATCGTGCGAAGATTCCAAGAGCTGTTTGAAAGGTTGAGGTTGATCTTCGAGATGTTGAAGATGCGAATCATCTCTTCCTGGGAAATCCTGCCGTTCTGCCAGCCGTTGCCATATGTTGCAACTTCGATCCCGTTGCGCGCCAAATAACGCACGACGGACCGGCGATTGCCATGAGGCTGTCCAACAAATGATGCAGCGATCGTTTTCTCCTGCTCGTGCAACTTGACGTAGTCTTTTTCGTTGCACGCCCATTGGGTAAGAAGCGCGTGACGATAACCGATGCGCTCATACTTCGGGATAGCAGAGGCATCGGTGGTAGAGACAAAGGAGAACTGCGGCGCATAGTGGCGGCTGAAGTTGTGAAAACGCCAATGGTCATCACAAAACCAGTTGAATGTGATCCATTGACGACTGAGTGCTGCAACCGTTGACGGCAGGATCTCATCGGTAAACAGGCAGAAGAAAATCAAGTCCGGTTGTTCCCGCTCCGCAACGTGCAAGAGCGTCTGATTCATTGCTTCACGATTTGTTTGCTGCATGACCGTCATAAAGTCGAACTCGACCACTTGCGGGATCATGCGCACGAGTGTTCGGTAGAAGTTATTGAACTCAAAACTCGTCCCCTGCGACGGCCGACCATAATCGAATCGCATCGCGACATAGAGGAGCTTATTCAACGATTTTTTTTCGGACTTCATCAATTCTCTCACGCACTTCAGTAATAAGATTGTTTCGGTATAACACATAGAAAAAGAGCACGGCGATGCCGATGAGCACGTGCGGCTCAAAGATGCTGGCGACAAGCAGCGCGCTGATGCTAAGATACAAGCTCACCTGACCGAGAAAGCTCGAGTCGAACGTGTACCCGTTCTTTCGATACACGCCAAGTACATACACTGATTGCACGACCAGACCCACTCCCGTCGCAAGCGGCAGTGCGTACATCGAAGGCTGATAGGAGAACATGAGCCACACGCCCAAGCCATAGAAGCCCGTCAAAAGGATGGCAGAGATGAACCATTCCCTCCGCAAACCAAGAGGGAGCAAAGCCAGACCGACTGTCCAAGAAAACACTTTGATAATGCCCGTAGAAAGCATGGCGCCAAAGTAGTCTGCCGCGATCGTGAACTCGCGGTTATAGACAATCTGCAAAACCTCTCGTTTCAGTGCAAACAGGAGCACGACGATGGGGATGATCAGCACGACGGCAACGAGCGCAGTTCGTTGAACGGCGTTTGCTGCTGCGCGCTTGTCGGCACCGTACGCACTGAGAGTCGGGAACAGATGGAGTGAAAGCCACGCAAGGGCGATCGTTGGGTAGAGGTCGGTAATCTTTGCAACACTTTGAATGATTCCGTTCTCCACTTCGCCCAATGCCAAAAGCACATGGCGCTTGATGACAAAGTCCACGACAAACCACATCGTGCCGACCAAAAATGAGAGCAGAGCGACCTTGTATACTTCGGCAATTACCGGACGAACGTTGAAGGCTCCGGGATGCAGCACGATATAGCTTCGAAGAAGGAAAAGACCTGTGCCCGCAAACAGCAGTTCCGTTACCAGAATACCGATCGCTGCACCAAGGACACCGTATGCGGCAACAGCAACATACAACATCGGCAAGCCGATCAATGCCGGGATAGCCTTGAACATGAAAATCGCCTTTGCCTGTCCCATCCCTTCCATGATGGAATAGAGGCATGTCTCAAGCAGAAGCAGTGCCGCCGACGAGAGAAGGAGAGTCATCGGCAGCGCGTGTGCCCCACTGCCCGTAATAAAGCGCGAGAGAAATTCTGCATCGAGCAACGATATCATTAGGAGCAACATCAGCATCGCCGCTGCCAAGAGCAGAGCAAGAACCACAATACGGGAAACGACAAGAACTTGTTCCTCACGCGCTTTGGAAAGCGTGCGCGCCGTCAGCGTCGTGATAGCCAGGGGCAAGCCGAGAGCAAACACCGTGAACGCAAGGCTGACAGTCTGTTGGCCAAGCGAGATGATGCCGAAGAGATTCAACGAGAGGAACACCGCCATGATCTTGTTGCGCAACAAACCGCTCAAAACACTTATCGTCGTTCCCAGCGCACTGAACACTATTTTCTTTGCCAGCCTCATTGGAGAGTATGGAAGAGATAGCGAATCAGTTTTTTCAGACCCAGAAGCGGATAGCGAAGATAGGCAGGCGTTCGAAGAATGATACGAAGCTGCACTACAGCATCGTGATGACGTACCGCCTTGCTCACATTGCCTGGGTGCCTAGTGTAGCACAACAGCGGACTCGGCAAGTGTATGATGTTCAATTCTGAGATAAGTGAAAGCCAGAGGCAGTAGTCTTCATAACCGCGGAAGTGCGGCTTAGTCGTGAACCGTCTATTGCCGATGACGTCCCGCCTGATCACAACCGACGATGTAATGAAGAAATTATCCCAAAGGAGATTCCGCCGATAATCCGCATAAGCAAAACGGTATTCTTGCAGGTAGGTGTGTGAGGATTCGCCGATGTATGCATCTGCCGAAGAACAGTTGTAGTCCGTATCAAGCAAGGCAGACATTTGTGTGCTCAGTTTCGTTGGCAACCAGACATCATCGGAATCGCAAAACGCAATGAAAAGTCCTGAAGCTTTCTCTAAGCCTGCGTTGCGCGCCACAGCAGGAAGTCCCGTGTGCTCTATGAACACATATTGGCATGCATCGCCGAAGCGCTCTTGAACCCTCTGCTGTGTCCCATCCGTAGATCCATCGTCAACGACAATGACCTCGATTGGTGAGTAAGTCTGTGCAAGGACTGCTTCCACAGCTGTCAGCACCATTGTCTTGCGATTATATGTCGGAATGATTACAGAGACCAGTGGAAAGCTCACCTCAATGCACCTTTCATCACACGGTACGCATAAGCACAGACTGGGCGTACGACATAGACCCACAACACTGGATTACCATAGTAGCATCTGATAGCATGGCTCAGGGTACGCACCCTGTAGCGCGTCAACTCGGTTTCTTTTGCGCTCGTTATGCTGGCGGCGTGAATTCGGCGTTTGAGCAATTGTTCGGAAAGATTAGCCATGGGATACCGTGCTCCTATACGAAGCCACAAATCATAGTCTTCGTTATGCAGAAAGCGCACATCATAGCCTCCAACTTCATCAAGCACGCGCTTGCGAATCATCACCCCGCTATGTGCAAACGGGTTGTGGATGAAAAGGGAGCGCCGAATTTCTTCACTGGTGCGAGGAAATGTTTTTTCGCCAATGACTGCGCCCCGCTCATCAATGAGATGGATGTTGCAACCAACAACTGCATACGCGGGATGATCCTCCATGAAGCGAACCTGCTTTTCAATCCGGTCCGGAATGGCAATGTCATCGCAATCCATCCTGCAGATGTAGGTCCCGCGGGAATGTTCTATTCCTCTGTTGAGTGATTCGACGACTCCACGATTAACATCGTTGTGCAGAAGCGTGATGCGCGCATCTGCGTTTGCCTGAACCAAGGAAGCCGACCTATCGGTCGACGCATCATCTACGACTATGAGTTCCCAATTGGTGAAGCTCTGGGAGAGAATGCTGGCAATCGCTTCCTGAAGAAACCGCTCGCCATTGAACACCGGCAATATGACGCTGACCAGCGCCATCTCAGTCTGCACCCCGTTGGTACACTGCTGCGTAGCGCAATGCCCATTGCCTCACATCGCGGCTCTCCGCGCTTTTCAATGCCCCCAGCGCAAGGCGGTCATACAATCCAGAATTCGTAATGAGCGCCCGCACCGCTTGTGCAATACTCGATGCTTGTTCGAAGCAAAGAATGCCGTTGGTTTTGTCGGCAATGATTTCCCGAATCCCGGCGACGTTGGTGGCGACCACGGGTTTGCCAAAACAGAATGCCTCTTGAATCACCAGAGGACTCGATTCCTTTGTCGACGTGAGCAGCACGATGTCGGAACGGTGCAGAAACGGAGCTGGATTTGCCGTGCTCGCAATGCCGAGTACACGATCCGCAAATTCTCCCAGCTTGCGTGCTGCGCGCTCGTTGCCGATGAACACAAATGCAACATCTCCTTCCGACTCCAGCACCTGTTGCGCAGCGTTCACAGCAAGAGGGTAATTCTTCACCGGATCATCTCGGGCAATCATCAAAACCACTTTCTTGCCTGCGTTGCGCGCGAAGAAATCGGCATACTCCGATGGGAACGGCAATGTGCTCGCTGCGTGCAATTCTGCACAGTTGACAACGTTCGGGATGATTGTCACGGACGGAAGAGCACCGGGAAAATGCATCCTCAACTCCTGCGCTTCACTCTCCGAGACGGCGATGATTTCACTCGTTCGATGAAGCAACCATCGTTCGGTTGCAAGATACACGTGTGACAACATGCCTCTTGGAAGATGAAAGCCGTGATAGGAATGTACACGCCGTGCTGGGAGGATATCATGCGACAGCAGTCTTGCGTGCACCCCTGCCCCTTTTCCGTGTGAATGCAGAACATCGGGTTGCAATGAGCGAAGCGCGTGTCGTGAACGAAGGAGGCTGCTTGGAGAGAGATCGTTCAATGGTAGTTCGACCACCTCCACTCCAGCCTCTTTGAAGCGCGAACCGAATGCCCCTCTTGCGGGGAACGCAACCGTGAAACGAAAATCCAACTGCAGTGCACGGAGTTGCTCAACGAGCGTGAACACCACTTTCTGCGCCCCACCGAACGTGCTGTGTGTGAGGCATTCAACGATATGCATACGTGGGGCTGTAACGAGTGCGATACGGCATCGGTGGCAATCAGCGCGCTTCCAGTTTCACCAGTGGTGGAGACATCTCGGCACGTTCGACAGGCATCTGTTGGAAGCGAACTAAGCGAATGCGGCGCTGACTTTTTTTGACGACCGTGAAGTGAAGATTCTCGAAACGAATTTCCTCATTCAACTCGGGGATTCGACCTGCGTGTTTGTTGAGAAAGCCGCTGATGGTATCGTATTCATCTGTCTGAGGTACCTTCACACCAAACCGCTCGTTGAAATCGTGAATAGACATGCGCGCATTCACAAGGAACGATCCATCATTCGCCG
This sequence comes from uncultured Chitinophagales bacterium, assembly GCA_964444145.1. Taxonomy (GTDB): domain Bacteria; phylum Bacteroidota; class Ignavibacteria; order UBA10030; family UBA6906; genus CAADGV01. Next base: position 46,559 of record CAYUFU010000004.1, on the reverse strand, counting down.
CTTCGACGTCGCGTACCTCGTCGTCATACTCATCATGAATCTCGCCGACGATTTCTTCGAGGATATCTTCCAGCGTGATGATGCCGGCCGTTCCGCCGAACTCATCAATCACCACTGCCATCTGCTGTTTCTTCTTTTGCATGTCGCGCATCAGCCGACTGATTTTCATCGTCTCCGGCACGATATGAGGGGGGCGCATAATGTCATGGATGATAATGAGATTCTTATGCTCCATCATCCCAAGCAGATCCTTCGCATAGATGATGCCGACGATGTTGTCGATCGTCTCTTTGTACACCGGCATGCGCGAATAACCCTCTTCCATCACGAAGCGGATGGCGATTTCACGAGGCGTATCAATGTTCAGCGCAACGACATCGGGACGAGGGATCATCACCTCTTTCGCTGTGGTGTCGGTGAATTCAAAAATGCTTTCAATTAGCTCATGCTCGGTCTTGTCAATGACGCCCGTTCTGGTTCCTTCTTCGAGCATCAGCTTGAATTCCTCTTCGGAGATACGCGACTCGGTGAACGTCGTGCTGTCTTTGAATGGCTTCAGAAAGAAATTACTCGTTGCCGTCAGTGATTTCACCGGGTAGCGAAAAATGGTCGCGATGAATTGAATGGGTTGTGCGACCTGCAGCGCAACACGCTCTGCGAATCGCAGCGCAAGCGATTTCGGAATCAACTCGCCGAACACGACGACACACGATGCAAGACTGACGCCGATGATCGCAAGCGCAAGCCAATTACTGCCGTTGCGAATCCACTCCGTCTCGCTCGCCGCAAGGGCTGGGGCGAGATGGAGAAAACCAAGTACCCCGGCAATGCCTGCCGCAAGAGTCAACGACAGAATGTTACCCACATGAATCGTTGCGAGGAATTGTTCGGGATGAGTTTGGAAGTTGAGGACGCACGCTGCGCGTTTATTGCCCTCATCCGCGAGTTCTTTCATTCGACTTCGGCGGGTAGAGAGCACCGCCACCTCGCTCGCCGAAAAAAAACCGACGAGAAAGACCAGAATCAGAATGCCGAAAATTTCAAGCCAGAAGGCTTCCATCTGCGACGGTGTGTTGTGGGGAAAACTCCGTTACAATAAATCAAAATCACGAGTGATTTCCAAAATGCACTCCTCCCTCGCACCGTGCATCCTGCAGACGCTGTAGGCATCCATCGGAACGAAAAGAAAAATGCCCAACTCTACGCCGGGCATGGTGCATGGTTTTCAGGTGGCGAGACTTTTGCGTTGCTCAGGGGCTGCCTATCGCGACTCGCGCAAGAACTCCAACCGTGTCTTCAACCGCTCGGTGGACATGAGGAGTCTCTCCTTGCCATAGATCGCCTCTTCGGGATTTGAGAAGACAAGCTCGTACTCGTCGCTCATGACGATTGCTTCTTCGGGACACGCCTCCTCGCAGAAGCCGCAAAAAATGCAACGCAGCATGTTGATCTCGAACCGTTCGGGGTAGCGCTCCTTCTCCAGCTCAGTTTCTGCGGCTTGCACTTCGATGGCAAGCGCCGGACAGACTCGCGCACATAATCCACAGGCAACGCACCGCTCGTGCCCGTTTTGCTCGACGAGAACAGGTCTGCCGCGATACGACTGTTGCGGGTTGAAGCGTTCTTCAGGATACTCACGCGTGAACTTCGGACGGAACATCTGCTTTGCCGTGAGTGTCATCCCTTTCAAAATCTCGGGGACGTATGTCTTTTGCAAGAGCGATAAGTCTTTACCCCGAACTTGCGGCGCTTCTTTGATAGTTTTCTGTGCGCTGGTTGAACCTGACATTCTTCTTTGCTCCAAAGAGATTCTCCTACTCAAATAAAGGAAACAACGACCACGGATTTCACAGATTCACACTGATTGGTCTTTGTCCTTTGAACCAACATTCAAAAAAATCCGTACCAATCCGTGAAATCCGTGGTTCAAATTTTCTTCAACTTACCACATGCTTGGAAACGCAAAATGCAAGACCCCCGTTACAAACACATTCAAAATCGCCAGCGGCAGCATCACCTTCCATCCTAAGTTCATCAGTTGATCGTAGCGGAAGCGCGGCAGCGTCCAGCGAATCCACACGAAGAAGAACAACACTGCACCAACCTTGGCAGCAAAGGTGAGGATCTGAATGATGCTATTCGCGAAGGGGCTGAGACCTAGCAGATCGAGTCCAGGCGCTTGCCAACCGCCGAGGAACAACGTCACAATGAGGGCGCTCGACGTAATCATGTTCGCATACTCGGCAAGGAAGAACGTGCCGAATTTCATTCCGCTGTATTCTGTGTGATACCCGCCGACAAGTTCCGGCTCAGCCTCCGGCAAATCGAACGGCAGACGATTCGTTTCCGCAAACGCAGCAATGACGAACGTGACAAACCCAATCGGCGTAAGAAACGCGAACCATCGTCCGTGCGCTTGCGCCTCCACAATTTTATCGAGCTGCAGCGTGCCTGCAAGCATAATGACGCCGATGATCGCAAGCCCCATGGAAAGCTCGTAGCTGATAAGCTGCGCAGACGAACGCAAGCCGCCGAGGAGCGAGTACTTGTTATTGGACGACCATCCGCTGAGCGTTACGCCATACACACCGAGCGATGTCAGCGCGAGAATGTACAGCACGCCGATGTTGACATCGGCAATCATCAGTTTTATTTCGCGACCGAACAACTCGATCGTGTCGCCGAAGGGAATGACTGCGAATGTCACCAATGAGACAAAGATCGAGACCAGCGGCGCAAGCGTATGAATGAAACGGTTCGCGTTCTTCGGAATGATTTCTTCCTTGATGAACAGCTTCACGACATCTGCGGGCGATTGCAGCAAGCCAAACGGTCCGACGCGGTTTGGACCCAGGCGGTTCTGCATAAATGCACTGACGCGTCGCTCGACCCACACGAGGTTCGTCACCGTGCCGAGAATCGCGACGAAGACGATCACCAGAATCTTGATCGAAGAGACGACGAGAAACTCGATGTTCATGCCATCACCTTCACCGTTTCGTGCTGCCGTATCATCTTACCGCTGTTGCCAAGCGTTCTGTAGGTCATGCCTTTGAACTCTTCCACATGCGCAGCGAGATCGTTGAACACATCCTCCGATGTTGCGTACTTGTATTTCGCTCCCATCAGCGAGGCGATGCTCGCAATGATTTTCCACGTCGGTCGTGCATCGCGCTTTGTCCCCTTCGCCCACCGGTCGTACGCCGAGCCGAATCTGTCGAGTCGGCTCATTGCAAACCCATCGAGCGAGCGATCTTGATCCAGCGTTGCAACTGATGGACGAATGCGCTGTACCCGACCTTGGAAATTCGTGAATGTGCCGTTCTTTTCTGCAAACGTCGAGGACGGGAAGAGGATGTCCGCAAGCCGCGTCGTTTCATTCTCGAACGAAAAATTGACAACGAGCAGCTCGAGACGGCTCAAGGCTTCGGCAACATGCGAATCGGCAGCGATGTTGTCGTCAACAACGTACAACGCTTTGATGCTTCCTTCCGCGATCGCCTTGATGATGCCTGCGAACGCCAACCCTCCTTCGCGCGGATGAACACCGACGGCTTTCGCTCCGAACGAATTCGGCGTCTTGTCGGGATGAATGAGTATGTCGTCTCCTCCACCTTCGACAAGGTGGCGGGCGAAATCAATATGCTTCGTGCCAAGAACCTCGGCAGCAAATTTCTGAACGACATAATTATCTTCGTTCGTATCGTACGCCGAACCGATGACTGCGACCTCCGATTTCTTGAATGCCTTCAGTTCACCTGCGGCTTTTGCGATCGCCTCCTCCCACCCGACTTCCGAGAGGATGCCCCCTTTTTTGACCATCGGTGCGCTGACGCGGTTCGCAACATTGACGTGCTTGAACGTTTCGAGCCTCCCGTGGTCACACATCCAGTAATCGTTCACGTCCGGATTGTAGCGGGGCGTTTGACGCAGGATTTCATTGTTGCGCACCCACGAATACATGTTGCACCCGCGTGCGCAGCCCGGGCATATTGTTTCCGTCGAAGACATTTCCCACACACGCGCTTTGAATCGAAAGTCGCGCGATGTCAGTGCGCCGACCGGGCAGATGTCAATCGTGTTCATCGAGTACGGGTTATCCAACTGCTGGCCGGGGAATGTCGTCAACTCCACGTGTGTACCGCGCTGCGTGAAGGTGAGTTGCGGTTGTTTCGCAATCTCTTCGCAAAAGCGCACACACCGCGAGCACATGATGCACCGCTCGGTGTCGAGCATAACATGCGGACCCAACTCGACACGTTTCGGCTTATGCACTTTGCTTTCATCGAATCTGCTTGCGCCGACGCTGTAACTGTACGCGTAGTCTTGCAGCTTGCACTCGCCCGCCTCGTCGCAGATCGGACAATCGAGCGGATGATTGATGAGGAGGAATTCCATCACTGCTTCGCGCGCGTTGATCACTCTCGCATTTGCCGTATGAACGACCATTCCGTCCATCACTTGTGTGGCGCAGGCGATCGCAAGCTTCGGCATTTTCTCCACCTCTACCAAACACATGCGGCAGTTCCCCGCAACCGACAACTTCGGGTGCCAACAGAAGTGCGGAATCTCGATGCCGTTTTCACGCGCCGCCTCGATCACCGTACGCTTCGGGTCAACGTCGAATTGTTTTCCGTCTATTGTAATTCTTGCCATGTCTGTTCTTCTTCTAAGAAGCGTCGCAACGAACCGTTGCTTATGCTGGGTTCTTCGTTGTTTCTCGTTTCAAACCTTGGTGAATCTCATTGCTTGATGCCCGCGACGGGCGCTTCGCTCCGCTCGGGATGTATGTACGACAAATGAAACGCTTTGAGCTTCTTCACCAACTCCTCGATCTCCTCCTGCGGTGGAAGAAACGTCGTGCGAAAATGAAACGTGCCGGGCTGCTGTCCGAACCCCGAACCGGGCACAACGCAGATTCCCGTTTCCTCCAACAACCTCATGCAGTACGTTTCGTCGCGCTGCTGCTCGTACTTCAAGCGCTCGTCGCGACTCATCAGTGCAACATCAACCCCATCTTCCTGCGGTAACTCGAACCGCACGAACGCATACATTGCGCCTTGCGGAATATCGAGCGACATCCCTTCGATCTTGTTGATGTGCTCGTAGAGGATCTCCGCTTTGCGTTTGAGCGAACTCAACACACCGTTTCGCTCTTTCACATATGTCTCGTAGCTCTCATCACCCGGTTTCGGCGGGGCAACCATCAAGTAGGTGTTGATCTGTCCGCTTACGTTTGCGCACAGACTAATGCTTTGCTGCTTGATCATTTGCGCAAGCACATCCTCGGGTATATTGCGAAACTCCATGTAGCCGCCGCGATGGCCACACTCACCCAAAAATCCCTTCGACACCGAATGAAACGTGAAGAGCGTAACGTCGCGCTCATTCATGTCATGCATGACTTTCGCAAACGAATAGAACTTGCTCTGCGCATCATACACATTTTCCTGATAGACTTCGTCCGCCATGATGGACAGGCCGTGGCGCTTTGCGAAGTGCACGACCATCCGAATGTTTTCGTAGGTCAGCACGCTGCCCGTCGGATTGCCGGGATTAATAACCGCAATGGCAACAGGATGAATGCCGTTTCGCTTTGCTTCCGCGATGCGCTCCTCAAGCTCGGCTTCATTCAATTGCCAGTTCATTGACTCATCGAGATAGTAGCCAATCTGCTTTCCGCCGTACAAATCAATTGTCGCGCTGTAGAGCGGGTACTGCGGAATCGGAATCATGAATCCGTCGTTCGGGGTTTTGAGCAGAGCGAGAATCGCAGCTTGCACTCCCTTGCTTGCGCCGTCGGTGAGCACGATGTGGTCGCGGCTCGCCGGAATTCCGTCGCGCTTCGCGATGAAATCGGCGACCGCTTTTCTGATGAACGGAATCCCCGCGCTCTGCGAGTACGCGCCGGTCCCGTGCGGATGCTTTTCCAAAATCATCCGCACTCGCTCGACGATGTCCTTCGGATAATGTTTGAGAACATCGGGCTTGTTCAACAACTCGGGATATTCCAGCAGGCTCAGCGTCTGCCGAATGTACGAGAGCGGCTTCTGCTTCAGCGCTTGCGGATTGCCGATGTTACAGTAAATGATCTTCCGCCCCTGTTCCTCCAACTGCTGCGCGCGAATGACGATCGGTCCGCGGACTGCGTACTCGGCTTTGAGCAAGTTGGGGTTGAGGTTGTTAAGAGAGATCATATTCGAGCGTTACCGAATCGATCGTTGACAATTTGAAATCCTTGACGATTGGGTCATGGACGCCTGCCTTCATAATCGTCAATCGTGAACTGATCAAATCTTAAGTTGACCGCCTAACTTCCGGAAACCGTTGCCTGAAGGATAACGACTTCCACGAGCGGTCAACCCAAAATCAAATGATGCAATGAAATCATGTCGGTCGCACAATCACCGTCGAAAATGTTTCAGCTCGGAACAAATCGTTTGCGACACTTTGAAGCTCTTCCGAAGTCACTGCATCGACGCGCCTGATGATCTCATCGAGCGAGGTGAACGATTCGAAGTACAACTCCGTGCTCCCGAGACGCATCATTCTGCCGGACATGTTTTCGAGACCCAACATCATCAACCCTTTGATTTGGGATTTGGTACGGTCGAGCTCGGCTTTGGCAACCGGCGTTGTTTTCAGCTTGTTCAATTCACGCTGAATCAGTTCGATGGCATTCTGAATGTTTTTCTTTTCCGTTCCGACGTACACACCGAAGACCCCCGCATCGCTCATCAAATTCGCGAAGGAGTAAACGCTGTACGCAAGCCCGTGTTTTTCGCGAATCGTTTGATAGAGTCGCGAACTCATCCCTTCTCCGAGGAGAGCGTTCATGACCATGAACGCGTAACGATCACGATGACCAATGTTGTAGCCGAGTGTGCCAAAGCAAATGTGCGCCTGATTGATTGCGCGATAGTATTCGGCATAGGTCGAGTGGTCAATCTCTTTCGGCGCCGCATTACGCACCCGACACTGCTCTTCGGCAGGCAAAGCTGTCAAGTATTTCTGGGTCAAGCGGACGAGCGCATTGTGGTCGACATTACCTGCTGCGGCAACAACAATACGCGACGGTGCGTAATGTGTCGCGATGTGCGCCAACAAGTCGCTGCGTGTGAAGCGTCGCAAATTCGCTTCCGTCCCGATGATCGGAAAACCGAGACTGTGGTCCGGAAACAGTGCCGTGTCGAAATAATCGAAGATGATTTCCTCGGGATTGTCTGCCGCGTTGCGGAGTTCTTCGATCACCACCGTACGTTCGCGCTCAAGTTCTTTCTTCCGGAACGTTGAGTTCTGTACCAAGTCCGAAATCACGTCCATCGCTTCGCCGACGTGTTCATCGAGCACGCGCGCGTAGAAGCAGGTCTGTTCCTTGTTCGTGAACGCGTTGAGATACCCGCCGAGCGATTCGAGGCTTTGCGCAATCTCGAGGACGCTACGCTTCTTCGTCCCTTTGAAAACCATGTGCTCAAGAAAATGGCTGATGCCGCTCTCCTCAGCCGACTCATCCCGCGACCCGACATTCGCCCACAAGCCCAGGGATACCGACCGAACAGACGGTATCGTTTCCGTCACCACGCGGATGCCGCTATCGAGAACAGTCTTTTTATAGAGAGCCTTTCGAGATGAGACAGACGAGGGGGCTGGCTGGGTCAACTTGTGCATGAAATCGTTTCAATTCCTTAGTAAAGTTGAAAAAATATAGGCATTTGGACTGAGTGAAGCAACCAGTCCGCAGAGCCTGAAATTCGCATCAGGCGCGCAAAGCCGCATAGTTGATTTGAGGAATTCTTGCTAAGGAGAATTCATCTAATTGCGAAATGTATTGAGGGGCTTCTCCGAGGGTGTAGAGAATGAATGAAAGAAATAGGGAGAATGTTGCTGCAGCCACTTTGCATGAGATTCAATATCGGAATTCAGATCGAACCCAAAACCCGATAGGTTCAGGACAAGATGTTGGCACGCGAGTTCTCAAACAGAACTCACCTTATTTCTCTTTGTCGGTTTGAGGCGCAGTCATGCAGAAACCTTTACCTTCATGCCGAACCCCAGCGAGCCTTTGGAAAAACTCTTTTGGTCGAAGAGAAAGAGGATATTTTCCGTAGCAACATCAAGATCGAAATAGCGCAGCGAGATACCGATACCGAAGGCGAGATGCGTTTGGGAAGTGCCTGCATACGAGAATCCTGTGCGAAGGGGCAGCCACGAAACAGGTTTGTATTCGATACCAAACGAGAGCTTTGAATTGCTGCTCGACGCGAGCGCGCCTTCGAGTGCAGCCTGATAATCTACGGCAAGCAGCAACTCTCCTGGAAAGCGCGATCGGTCGGAGATCTTGTCGAGTTGGAACGCGACGCCGACACGAAACACACCGGGCAATCGTGTTGTGTAGCCATCTCCTTTTTGGCGTCTTGCGCCGTTCAGCTCAGAGAGCCGGCGGAAACTTTGGAACGTCTGCGGTAAGACCGGAGTGGTGAGAGAATCCAAGCGAAGTTCTTCCGTATCGCGTGACCAGCGAATGGCGCCGATATCGGTGAGGCTCGCGCCGAAGCGGAAGAAATCTTTCACACCGCCGGTAATGCCGAAGTCGAATCCTGTGCCGTAGCCGCTCGGGTCCTCGAAGAGGCTGCTCATCGGACGATCAATGGAGTTGGTAGTGGTCCAGCGCGCATGAATCGCTGCGTGACCTGTAAGCTCACCGCCTTGATCGGTGCGCAGCCCCGCCTCAAACTTGTCGAGCGTGTAATTGCCGTAGCCTTGGATCAGCTTCACGCCAACTCCCGCCGCGAGCCAATCGAAGAACAGAACCTCCGGCATCTGCCAGCCGCATGACAGTGAGTATGTTCTCGCCCAGTACGCCTTGATGTTCAAATCGTGTACTTCGAATGTCGAGTTGGGAACGTTGCCGTACAGAAGCATGCGCGCATACTCACGCGGAAGCATTGCGCTGCCACTGAAGTTGTAATCAACCGCAAACGCAACAGCGACGTTCTGCGACGCACGAAGCGTTATGCCGAAGAGCCGTGCCATGGCTTCGCCGCTCGACGTGCCGATGTCGTTCTCGAACGCGTCGAGCAATGTTATCTTGTCTGCATCGGAAAGCGAGCTCAGATCCGGACCCTTATTCAAATATTTTGAGAACATGTCATAAGTCAGAAAGTCGCTCTCGATATTCACGCCAAGCGGGAGAACCGTCATCGTCATCGCTGCACCATCAGGTATGCCGAGATTCGCGGGGTTCACGGCGATTGCGTCTAATCCGCGAGCGATTGCGGTCGCGGCGCCGCCCATACCTGCCGCTCGCGCGTTTAAACGATTGCCAGCCTCCGCGTTCCGAACACCGACGATCAACGCTGCCATGCAAAACACTATGACAAGCCTTACTCCTTGTTTGACCATGCGAACCTCCCTTGTTCGATTAGCTGCATAAACATGAAACTCACGGCACAACCCAACGCCACGCGAAAGGAGTTTTGAACGAGAAAGAAGAAACGACCCAGTTTTGGAGGGAACCCCTATTTTTGGTACAATCTATAATTTTTTGCGATTGGTGTCAAGCATGAAGGCACAATATTGATTTTCTAATGAAACAGACTGTCATGCTCCATGAACGGTCAAATCGGAAAGGAAGTTGGCGAGGTTCTAAGCAGGTTGAAAGTAGGAAAACTCCAATGAGTAGAAAAACGAAAGGCGAGCATCGCTGCCCGCCTGTCGATTTTACGAAGTGCAACTGGGTTATCGAACCAGCAGGAGTTTTCGCGTTTGCACAAAGTTCTCCGCTTCGAGTCTATACAAGTACATTCCGCTCGCGAGATTCGTAGCAGTGAACGTCACGCGATGAGTTCCAGCTTGTCTTCGTTCATTCACCAAAGACGCGACGAGCTGGCCTGCTGAATTATACACGTTGAGTTTAACCTGCGACTCTTGAGGAAGATCGAACTGAATCGTCGTGGATGGATTGAAGGGGTTCGGATAATTCTGATGCAACGCAAACGTACTCGGCACTCCACCCTCCGCGACAGAGGTCAGTACGCTCACGTTGACTGGCTCGGAATAGTGAATCGTATTGTCGAGATCAACTTGACGAAGCCGATAACTCCAGCGTCCGCTTGGAACATTCGCATCGGTGAACGAGTAGTCGTGCGGCTCGTTCGTCGTTCCATGACCAGGCGTGAAGCTGTTCGGGACTTCGACGAAAGCCGCGTCGCTCTCGCGTTTTCTTTCGACGAAGAATCCGTAATTGTTGATTTCACTCAAGGTTCTCCAATCGAGTCGAACAGAGCTGTTGTTAACTACGCGCGCGGTAAACGATGCGAGCTGCACGGGAAGCGGATTGGGTACATCGGCGTAGAACATCCCGTTACCGTGCGTCCCGACCAACATTCGATTGTCGGAGTACCGATAGGCAAATGAGCGCACGACGGCGCGCCTGATCGTGCCCGGTCCTTCCTGCGTCCACGTCGTCGTGCCACCACTTAACGCCGCAGTGCTGTACAAACCAACAGAGGTGCCGACATAGTACTCCGTCGGGAAGCCGTTGCGGGTAACGATGAGACATGCGCGCACTGAAGGAAGCGTGAGCGTTCCCTCGACCGCAGTCCAGGTCGGCGTTGCAACGCTTGCATCATCTGTGTACCAAATGCTCGTAACACTGTAGTTCGAGAATGTCACCATCACTTTCTTATCATCGGATGGGTCAACTGCAATTCCACTCACGTTTGCACCTGCAGGCATCGCTGCGCCCGTGATGTCTGTCGGAACAGTCGCAGCCGCCGCGTTCGCCGGATCGTTCAGCCGATAGATTTTTCCGTCCGATGTGCCGCAGTAGAGCTTGTGCGACGTTGTATATGCCTGCCTCGAAGTCGCCAGCGCGCGGATACTGCCGGTAAGCGTCGAAGAAAATCCCGTCATGTTCGTCCAGGTCCCAGGGGCGACGGTTGACGCGGAGGTCGTCCGGAAAAGTGCAGTCGAGTTTGCGTAGTACAGGTGCTCGGTGTTGTCGGGGTTGAGATAAAAGTAGGTCACGAAGATGCCGGAGCCAGTACCTGTCGGTTTAATATCTGTCGCGAAGCCGGGTGGATCGGTCGGATCGCGACGGAAGATGAGCCCATTCTGAGCACCGAGATAGTGCCATGTATTACTTGCAGAGATTCCAACTGCAACGCCATCGCCGCCAAACACTTCCGTGTGAGAGGTGGAGCCGCCGGTGGTGTGCGTCGTGCCGTTATCTTGTGTTCCACCGATGGCGACAAGGCTCGCCAGTGTTGGATCGAGCGCGACGTGGTAATATTGGTATGTCACGTAGTCGTTATTGAGACTTGTCCATACGACTGTGCCGGCAGTAATGTCTGTAGTGACTTGAATGCCGCCATCATCACCACAGACCATCGTCGTTGACGTTGTTGGATGAAACACCAGCGCGTGAATATCGGGGTGGTGTGTTGTGTATTTCGCGTAGCTACCTGTCCCCGCGTACCCACCGATACGCGTCGTGAAGCCCGTCGTTGCAAAGCCATCTGTCGAACGATACGCATTCGTTCCGCCGATGACGACGAAGTTTTCATCGTCGGGCTTGACGGCAACGACGAGATCATAGCCGCCTTGAATCGCAAATGGATCGTTGCCGTCCAGGCAACCTGCTTCGTCGGGCAGGTTTGCTGTTCGGTCAACGCCCGTCATTGTGGATTGCGTCCATTTGAAGAAATCGGCTTCGACTGCGGCCGTACCTGCGCAACTGCTTGAGACATCATTGTCATAGAGAATGTACAGGACATCTTCGTTCGAGGGCGCGAGTGCGAGTACGACACGGCCATATGAGCCGGCGGTATTCCATCCGGTCGGCGTGGTTGCCGAGCCGGTACCGGCAATCTTTGTCCATGATCCGGAGGCACCGGTCGTCGAGGTCCACACGCCATCCATTTCGGTGCTTGGAGGGAGCCCGCTTGCTGAATTCGTTCCGGCATTGCCGGCAAATGCCGCATAGAATCGTCCCGTTGAAGATACGGCGATGTCGGTAATGCCCGTACTGCTTGATCCGGAAAACTCGCCGAGCACCGCGCTCCACGTTGTGCCGCCATCCACCGAGCGCATGATAACGCGCTGCGCCGCGGCATACACGTTGCCATTCGTCGGGTCAACAACGATCTTACTCACGTAGTCGAATGGCGAATCGAAACTTTCCAGTGTGCCCGATGTCGCGCCAAGCAAAGACCAGGTTACTCCATTGTCAACTGATTTCCAGATGCCGTGACCGCGATAAGTTCCGCCCGTTTCAGATGCGGAGTTACCGATTGCTTCGCCGGTCGCGTAATACCACGTAGTGGTAGACCCTGTACGCGGATCTTGAGCGATCGAGGTAACATTATGAATGTCTGCCACAGGTGTGACGTTTGTCCACGTCGTTCCGCCTGAGGCTGTACGGAATATTCCGGAACTGATTCCGCCGGCGAGCATGATCGTGGGCGTTGTCTTGTCGTACGCGATTGCGCGCGTGCGCCCGCCTAAATTGTTCGGACCGAGCGCCGTGTACACATTACCCGTCAGTGGATTGTCTGACTCAGGACGAACAGGCTGTCGCTTTGCCCATTCTAACTCCTGCTGTCGGATATTCCTTGGAATTTTTCCCGTGCGTGGGTCTTTCAGTTGATCGAACTCGAAACGATCACGTTCTTCATAATAACGGTATCGCTCTTGGACAGATTTTTTCTTCAATTCTACTAAAGTACCCCGCGGCACTTTATTCTTTGGCAAAGAGATTTGCGATTGGCGGGTGAAGAAAAACAGCGTGAGTGAAACAGCGAGAAACAGTACAACAAGCCGCGATGGTGTGGTCAAGGCTCCTCCTCTTGTGTTTTCTTGAACATCAATGACTATCGTAGCAACGCGCAACGACGAACCATGTTACCCAAGAGATTGCACATTTGCAATACGTTAAATCCGGGAGTTTACACAAAACGCCTTGTTCACGTCGTGGTGATGAAATACTCGACAACGCCGTGCGCGCGAAGGCGCATGTGCGGGGGAGGCGGCTGAACTTTACACGTCCAGAGGACTCCTTTCCGAAGGAACCCTTCGAGTCGGAGAAGTAGTCTGCTTTCTTGCGGCACAGGAAAAAGGCTGGACGATCGCCTTCGATGTAGCGCGTCTGCAGCCCCAAAAAATCTCACCGGTAAACTCGTGGTTAAATCACTTCAGGAGAATCAACTTCTTCGTCTGCACAAAACTTTGCCCGGAACCTGTCGAAGGGGCGCCGCGTCGTTCGCCTTCTGTTTGGTGGACTTCAATTCTGTAGTAATAGACACCCGACGACATTTCCTTCTTCGCACTTGCAGTCGAAAAATCAACAGAGAACCTTCCTGCAGGCTGCTCCTCATCCACAAGCACCGCGAGCTCTTGCCCCAATGCGTCGAACACAGTTAGCTTCACGCGGCTTGCTGTTGGCAGGTCGTAGGTTATGGTCGTGGACGGGTTGAATGGATTGGGATGGTTTTGTTCGAGACGGAAACTTGATGGAATGATACCATCGGCAACGCTTGTCGTGATCATGACCGAAATCGCTTCAGTGAAATGCTCCGTGCCGTCGAAGTCAACTTGCCGCAGGCGGTAGAGCCACCTTCCGTCCTGGGGCAATGTCGAATCTATGAACGAGTAGTAATGCGGTTCATTTGTCGTGCCATGACCGGGGATGAAGCTGTTCTCAAGTTCATTCCACGCAGGATCATTTTCTCGCTTGCGTTGAACGTAAAAACCGTAGTTGTTGTGCTCACTCAGAGTTGTCCAATCCAATCGAACACTGCGACTGCCGATTGCACGTGCTGTGAAGGACACAATGTGCACCGGCAGTGGTGCGAGGTCGGTTTCCCAAACACCTCTGCCATAGGTGGCAACCCGGATTTTGCCGGAAGATCTTTGGATGTCAAGTTCGTTGATTGCAACCAAGGGCAAGTTGTTCATGTACGCCATCCAATTCGTCGCCGACTCTTCTTTGAAGTACACGCCAATATTCATCCCAACATAAATGCCGCGCGGGGTCTTATCGTCAATTGCGATCGTTCGCGCAACGATTGCTGGAAGGTTGGCAGAGATGTTCGTGAATGTCGCACCAGCATCGCTCGACACAAAGACTCGATTGGAACTGCTGTTGCATGCGATCCAGATTTTCGCTGGGTTAGTCGGGTCCACCGCAATGTCATTGATCGTGGACGGAGCAGATCGCACAGTCCACGTCGCTCCATCGTTTGTCGTTACGTACAACGTTGAGCCATTGGACGCATAAAGATAGTTGGGGTTCGAAGGTGCGAGCGCCAAGTCCGCCAACGTCGAGGAGATTGTCGTGCCGGAGATGTTCGTCCAGTTGGATCCACGATTCGTTGACTTGTACACGCCGGTCCAACCTCCATATAAGATCGTTTCATCGGTTGGGTGGATGGCCAGGGGCGTAACCCACTGACCCGCAGAGGGCCGCGACAAACTGGAGTAACTCACGCCTCCGTTCGTGGATCGGTAGAGCGATCCGTTCTGACTTGTTCCCCAGAGGTTGAGATGATTCGTCGGACTGACCAACCCTTCCATCCCATCGGCGCCCAACCAATCTGCCCAAACTCCCGAAGCCTGCCGTGCAACACTGCCGTTGTCTTGAGCGCCGCCGGTGAGCACAAGGGGGTTGGTCTGTGAACAAGCAATGCGGTAGAATTGTCGGATGCCTAATCCCGCCGAGAGATCTATCCAGTTATCTCCTTGGTCTGTGCTTTTGAAAATCCCACCATCGGAAATCGAATAGAGATTGCTGCCCACCCAGAAAAGTCCATGCACATCCGCATGATTATAGCCCCGTGTATTGGGGAATGACCACTCGGTGAGCGCCGTAAACGTGACACCTTCATTTGACGACACCCAACAAATGATGCCGCCAATGTACACTTCGCTTGCGTTCGTCGGAGAAACATCTAGTGCCATATCGTATGTGGCTTGACCGGTGGTGCCGCGCCCATCCGACTGATACCCGAAATAGTTTGTGCCGTTTGCAGGATTACCAATGACGGTTGTCGTGAATGATAACCCTGCGTTCGTGGACTTGTACATTCTGCCGAAGAGGCTTCCGCTCGCTTGGACAATGTACACATAGTCTGGGTTCGCGGGCGTTACTGCAACCAGTGTTCTACCCGAGTTCGTGATACCGCCGGCAGAACCAATCTGCGACCACGTCACCCCGTTATCAGAAGAGCGAACAACGTCGTTTCCCGTCGCGTACATGATGTTGACGTCATCGGGTTTGAACTCGATGTCCTCCTTACTCGAGGAATGCACTTGGCTCCATGTTGCACCGCCCGTGGTTGACCGAAAGATGCCGTTTGTAGCGCAGACGAAGACGATACTCGGTGATGTTGGGTGGATAAGGATTTTCCTGATCGTGCCCGTCGGACCGGACCCCAGAGCGTTCCATGTGATACCGGCATCCAGAGATTTCAAGACGAGATTAGCACCTGACGTTCCCGCATACACGATATTCGGATCCAAGGGATCAATCGCAAGAGAGAATATGGACATCCACAAGTTGTTCTGATCTGAAAGAGGCTGCCAGTTCCCTCCGCCATTCGT
>CAYUFU010000004.1:0-30859 GCA_964444145.1 uncultured Chitinophagales bacterium | reverse complement strand
AGCCATCGTTGGTATTGCTTATAGCCCGTGCCTTGCCCTGTGCCTACCGCGGCGAAGTACCGCTGTGCCAGCGTCTCGACTTCCTGAAGCGAGATGTCTGTCCGCTCCATGATTGCGAAAATATCTGGTTGTGCAGTTACGGTGGGGCATCCGGCGAACGCCGCGAGGAGAACGAGAAGGAATGCACGCATAGGAGTTGGCTTTCTCTTATGAACTCGGAGAGGGGACGCGTTGATATGGTGTGTACCAACGCGTCCCGGTAAAAAAGGACCGCGTGAAATCAATCCTGCAATGTAGGGAGTCTCATTTCAACAGGATCAACTTCTTTGTCTGCACAAAGTCACCAGCCTCGATCCGGTAATAGTAAATGCCGGAGGACATTTCCCTCTTCGCGCTCGCAGTCGAAAACTCAACCGAGAACCTTCCTGCAGGCTGACTCTGATCAACAAGCACTGCGAGCTCTTGACCCAACGCATCGAACACCGTCAGTTTCACGCGGCTCTCTTTCGGAATACCGTAAATGATCTTCGTGGACGGGTTGAATGGATTGGGATAGTTTTGAGCCAGTTCGAACGTTGCCGGCATGCCCTGCTCTTGGACAACATCGGTTGGGGAGAGAATCATGAATGGACTATCGCTTTCGTCTTGCACCGTTCCATCGGACGAGGAGATGGCGCGTACGAGTGCTTCTTGCGCGGGATAGTTGGGCACTGTCCACGCGTATTGTCCGGGCGCCGCCGGAACGTTCGTTGCGATCGTTCGCCACACGACTGTCGGCAGAATTCTGTACTGCAGCGTTACCTGGTCAACCAGCGTCGCATTCCATCGGACGTTTTGCACGGTGCCGGCGCGCCATTGCTCGCCGCCATTGGGCGCCGTAACGGTGACGGCTGCTGCGAGGATGCCGTTACCTGAAAGCGGAATCCGCGCAACACCGATGGGCGCATTTGTGCCGAGACGAAGCGTATCAATGTAATCTCGTACGGCTGTCGGACGGAAGTTCACACCCAGCGTATCCGTTTGCCCGGCGGGGATCGTGAACGAGGTTCGCGCCGCGATGAAGTTCGACGTGTTAGTTGTTGCACTCGAAATGACCAGCGGCGCGGTTCCGGCATTGGTAATCTGAAT
Organism: uncultured Chitinophagales bacterium; assembly: GCA_964444145.1. GTDB lineage: Bacteria > Bacteroidota > Ignavibacteria > UBA10030 > UBA6906 > CAADGV01. The sequence goes on along the minus strand of CAYUFU010000004.1, from coordinate 29,731 downwards.
CAGTTCCTGGCGCACGCGATTGATCCCCACAGCACCGAATGCGATGGAATTCGGATTTGCAGCAAAGTTCGCAACGGTAATCGAAAATACCCCGTCGCTCGTGTCACTCGGGAAGCCGTCAGTTGCATCGCTGATGCGGACACGCGCCTGCGAGCTTGGCGCGTTCGGGATCGTCCACGCGTACGGGCTGCTTGTGGAAGGAACGCTCGCCGCGATCGTTTGCCACGCACCGGTCGGAGATGTTTTGTATTCGATCTTCACACTGGCAAAGTTCGCTGCAGTCCATGTGATGTTTCGGATGGAACTGTAATTCCAATTCTCGCCGCCGTTGGGAGCCACGACACTCACCACTTGCTGGTTCGAAGTCGGAACGGTGTAGTTAACTACGAGTTTCCAGAGTCCGCCACTCTGCTCCGCGATGACCGTTGCGCGATCGTACGCGAGAATGCCATAGTTCGATCCTGACAACGCTGAGGTTGTGAATGTTCCGCCGCCATTCGTCGAGATATAAGCTTGACCGCCACCGTACACGCCGAAGATCGGGACGTTCGGATCATCTTTCGCGATGTCGCATCCCCAGGCAGACCCTGCCCCCGAAGTGGATGTCCAGGTTGCACCGTAGTTTGTTGTCTTCTGTACGCCGCCCGAGCTCCACGCGGTGGCAATGCCGAAGCTACCTTGGAGTGAACTGTTGGCGATTGTCGGAATCTCTGCCGCGCTGCCGTTGTACACGAGAGTCCACGTGTTGCCGCCATCCGTTGAGCGCGAAATGCGCGATGGACCGCTATCGCCGCACCAGAGAATATTGGGATTGTCGCGCACGACCTGAAAATCGCACGGACTTGTAAATCCCTTTGGTCCTAAGTCTATCCATGTCTGGGCAAAGTTCGTAGAGCGATATACATGGCCATCCTCAGGAGCAAAGTAGAGCGTATCGGGATGTGAACCATCTTGTTCAAGTGGCATACCGAATGCGCTGAAGGCAATCGAGATTGTTGTTGTCCAGGTCAAACCGCGATCGGTCGAGCGGCGGATATGATCGCCACCGCCAGTGAATGCGACCGCCCACACGTTTGTGTCTTTCGCAGAAATCGCGAGCACGTGCGTTGAGCCTGATGTTGGCGAAATCGTCGCTGTCTGCACCCATGTATCGCCGCGATCGGCACTCATATAGATGAAGCGACCGAGCGCGCAGTAGATCTTGTTCTTATCCCATGGATTGATCGCGAAGCCGTTGCCGATTGCGCCACCGGCGTTTGACTTCTGCTGCCACTGCATGTTCACTGTTGTGCCTTGCGGAAGCAGCCACGTGATTCCGCCGTCCGTCGTGCGCATCACGACATTGTACTTTTCCGTTGCCGCCCAGCCGCGAAGATTATCATAAAAACAAATATCGGAGAGAACAGCGTGAAGCGGATGCTGCGCCCAGCGAAACGTTGCTCCTGCATCGCTGCTCTCGCGAATGTAGCCGCCGCCGCCGATGAAGAACGCGTTGTCTTCCGTTTTCAAAAACACGTCGTTCACATCGGACTGCACGTCGGTGTTGAAATTCAAGCGCGACCATGACGTACCGCCGTCGTTGCTGCGCGCGCAAAACGCGTCGACGCCGGTCACGTACACCTTCTGATTCTTCGCCGCCACCGAGGTAAGGTTCTTTGTCCACCCGGCTCCGCTCATGTTCGTCCAAATTCTTCCGCTGGTGTTCGTCTTCAACATTGTGCCGTTGTTGCCGACGGCGTAGCCGACCATAGAATCAACGAACGCGATCGCGTTCAACTGCACTGTTGTACCGGAGGCTTGTGGTAACCATGTTGAGCCGCCATCCAGCGTCTTGAGTATCGTTCCGTTTGCTCCTACCGCCCATCCCGTATTCTGGTTGATGAATGCGACTGCGCGGAGAGAGACAGTACCGACAGCCATTTGCGACCATGACAAACCACCGTCGTCGGTTTTCCAGGCATTCCCGCCATCGCCTACGAGCCACACCTTGCTGCCCATCGAATAGACTCCTCGCAAGTCGCTCGTGCCTTTACCGTCGCTCGCCCAGGTCACGCCGCCATCGAACGAATGAAATACATTGCCCCCTCTTCCAACCGCCCACACGTCATTGCCGTTCGGCGAATGCACGGCGTTGAAGCCTTGCGCAAAACCCAGCGCCGCAGCAAACAGCGAGCAAAACAACAGACCAAAGGTTTTCATGATGGTGCCCTTTTGTTTTGTATTGAAATGAACAATTCGTTTCGGGATCGAATCAGTGCGCGTAACAGCAACCTCATCGTGAGGCGTCGGGAGGAGAACTGCGCGAGCCTTGTGTGTTGACTCTTAGCTTCGCGCTCCAATATATCACAATCCTATGGAGCAAGCAATCCATCAACAGATTTTTGTCGGCGCGGCTGGTGTTCACGAGTCCAGGAGATGCCACGAAGAGCACGGTCTGTAGAGCGACACCCCGTGTCGCTCACGCGGGAGAAGTGAGCGATTCGGAGAATCGCTCTACACTCTAAACCTTGAGCGAAGCGAGAGGGATCACGTCGGGAGTCTCTGGCTCCGCCGGAGCAAAATACTCGCCAATCTTCAGCGCCACCTTCTCCCCAACAACTTCGGCAAGTTGTTCGGAGGTCGCGAACTTCACCCCTTGCACCGAGCCGAAGGCTTCGAGCAACTCCTTCGCCCGTTGTTTTCCGATGCCTTCAATCAAATCAAGCTCGGTTTGCAGAGTTCTCTTCGCGCGCAGCGAGCGATGAAATGTAATCGCAAACCGGTGTGCCTCATCGCGAATCTGCTGAAGAAGTTTCAATCCCGACGAAGCTTTCGGCATCATCTCCGGCTCACTTTTTTCGGGAACAAAAACTTCTTCGAGTCGTTTCGCCAAGCCGATAATCGGCTGCTCGCTCAATCCCAATTTATTGAGCACTTCAACTGCACTCGAAAGCTGTCCCTTGCCGCCATCCACCATAATCAAATCGGGCAGTTCCAACCCTTCGTTCAGCACGCGCGTGTATCGCCGCTCGATGATCTCTCTCATACTTGCAAAATCATCGGGACCCACGACGGTTTTGATTTTGAACTTACGGTACTCGCTTTTCTTCGGCTTGCCGTCAACGAACACGACCATCGAGGCAACAGGATCGGAGCCTTGAATGTTCGAGTTATCGAAACACTCGATGCGCCGCGGCAGCTTCTTCAATCGCAAATCGCGTTGCAACGATTTTACAGCGTGCGGGACGTAATCGGCTCGCTTCATTTTTTGCAATTTCAATTCGTCGAGCAAGAACCTGGCATTGCTGCGCGAGAGCCGCACGAGTTTCGCCTCCTCGCCTTCGGTCGGATGCAGAAGCGCAACCGTATCGCCACGCTTACCCGAGAGCCAACGCTGGACGGCATCGGCATTCTCGATTGGGTCGGAGAGAAAAATCTCTTTGGGGATGTAATCCGCTTCGAGATAATATTGCTGCAAGAGCGTCTCAAGAATTTCAGACTCAGGCTTCCCCTCGACGGTGCTCATGTAGTAATGCTGCCGCCCAATCATCTTGCCGTCGCGTATTTTGAAAATCACGCCGCAGGCATCGTCAGCTTCCGCGGCGAAGGCGAAAATATCTCTATCAATATTGTCTAAGTTCACCGCGCTTTGCTTCTCGGTATATGCCTGCAAGCCCTTGATACGATCGCGCAGTGTTGCCGCCTCCTCGAATTTCATCTCGTTCGCAAGACGCTGCATCTCCTCTTGCAATAATTGAATCAACGTCTCGGTTTTCCCTTGCAGGAGCTGCGCGACCTGATCAATCATCGCGTTGTATTTTGCTTGTGAGACAAGGCCTTCGCATGGACCTTCGCACTTCTTGATGTGGTAATCGAGGCAGACTTTGATCTTGCGCTTCTTGATGGATTCATCGTCAATGAAGTAGTTGCAACTGCGGATCATGAAAATGTCTCGCACAGTTTTGAGCGCCGAGCGGATGTTCTTGACATCGGTGTAGGGACCGAAATAGCGCGAGCCGTCGCGGATGATGCGCCGCGTGACGAACACGCGCGGGAACGGCTCATGCGTGATAACGATGTACGGATAGCTCTTATCGTCTTTCAGGTTGACGTTATACCGCGGCTTGAATTTCTTGATGAGGTTTGCTTCGAGAATTAGCGCCTCCACTTCCGAATCGGTAACGATGATGTCAATGTCGGTAGCTTTCGCGAGCATGCGGTCTATTCGCGCCTCTACGGGTCGCCCTTTCTGAAAGTACTGCCGTACGCGGTTCCGTAAATTCTTTGCCTTGCCGACGTAGAGAATTTTTCCTTCAGCGTCTTTGTGTTGATAGACGCCGGGAGCGGTCGGAAGATTTTCTAACTTTTCTTCGAGGCTTGCGGCTTCGGATGTAATTTTTATGGTGTAGGGTTGATATTCCATGGCCCCCGCGTTCGTTTACTTTATTCGCTCACTAATCTCCACCAACACCCCGTTTGTTGATTTCGGATGAACAAACGCAATACGATAGCCATCCGCGCCGATGCGCGGCTTCTCATCAATCAATTGAAAGCCTTCGCGTTTCAATCGCGCAAGCTCCGCATCAATGTCGTCCACTTCGAATGAAAGATGATGCACACCTTCGCCCCGCTTTTCGATGAACTTGGCAATCGTCGAGTCGGGACTTGTCGGCTCGAGAAGCTCGATGCCGCCTTCGCCAATTTTGAAAAATGTTGCCCGTACTTTTTGTTCAGACACTTCCTCGGTGTGCCCTTCGTTCATCCCAAAGAGTTTGGTGAAAACGTCGGAGGATTTCTTCAGATCATTGACGGCGATGCCGATGTGTGTGAGGCGTTTGTACATTTCAAATGTTATCGAATTAAGATCATCTTTTTTGTCTCAACAAATAAGCCGGCGTGGAGGCGATAGTAGTAAATTCCACTCGCGAGGTTTGATGCATCAAACTGGATGGTGTACTCACCGGACGGTTTCGTTTCATTCACAAGGTTCACAATTTCCCTTCCGAGAACATCAAACACGCGGAGGGACACGGCGTGCCGTGTCCCTACGGGAATCAAGAACGTAATTGATGTCGTGGGGTTGAACGGATTCGGATAATTCTGATACAACCTGAACTCCGTCGGCAACTTTTCTTCCACGACACTGGTTGGGGCAACGATCTGTTTCAGAATCCAGCCGTCGGGATCGAGAACCACGCTGTCAGGTTGCGTGTTCAACGGCAAGCGAAATGTTTGTTCGCGCAAACTGTCCTGCACGATGTAGTCGCGCTGCTGTGTTCCGAAGTAGGCTCGAACGCGCATCGGCATCGTGTAGGTAGGCCAGCTTGCTTGCTGCCGTTGTTGAATCGTCAGGTTGAGTGTGTCCGCGCTCCACGTAAAGCGTGACGCGTACATGGGCCAGCCGCGTCCATAGATCCATTGATTGAAAAACCAGCTCATCTCGCGCTGCGCGATCGAATCCACGACAGCTTTGAACTCAGAGGTGACGGCGCTCTTGCCTGCCCATCGTGTTTGAAATGCTTTCAGCGTCTGAAAGAACGTCGAGTCGCCCAGCACGCCGCGCAGCGTGTGAAGAACCCATCCTGCTTTGCTGTACACGACCTGATCGAAGAGGTTGAAGCCTTGCGAGACAGGATCGTAGATCGCTCCTTGCCATGAGCCAAACTGGAAACGCTGCAAGGTATCGAGCATGTAGCGTTTCAGCTCCGGAAACCCGCCGATGTGTTCCTTCCACAGTGCTTCGGTATAGGTCGCAAAACCTTCATTGAGCCAAATGTCCGCCCATGTGCCGCAGGTGACGTTATCACCCCACCATTGATGACCCAGCTCGTGCGAAACAACCCACTCGCTTGTCGCAAAGTAACGATTGATTGTCGAGAGGCTCTGATGCTCCATTCCCAGATAGCCGAATGGAACGATCGTCGTCATTCCGTATTTGTCGAAGGGGTATTCACCGAACGATGCACGCAACGTTTGAATCATCTCGCGCACACGTGGAAGAAACGGAGCGAAGTTCGCCGAGTCGGTGTACGTCGTGCCGCCGGAGGTGAATGTTCTCCACGAGTAGTATTGAATCGGAATCGTGTCGCCGCTCAGTTTGATGTAGGGAAGCGATGAAAGGGTGAACTGCGAGACGGTCAAGCACATCAAGTAGGTTGCGATCTGATGATTCTCGCGCCAATGCCAGGTCGTTGTACCGTTGCCGTTATTTGTTGTGCCGAGGAGTTTTCCGTTGGATGCGGCAACATAACCGTTGGGCACCGTGATATGTGTTTCGCTGGTTGCTTTGTCCCACGGCTGATCATAGCAGGGCATCCAGAAGCGCGCATCGTACGGCTCGCTGAATGTGTAGCCCACATGGGAAGGCAGCCCGACACTGTCGCGGTGGAAGAAGTAGTATCCTTGGCGTGAGCTTGGTCGTGGGAAGCCCGGAGTCCGGCGGTACACAATTTCGATTCGCAACGTCTCGCCCACGAGACGAGTACCGCCCAAAAAAATCGTAAACGATTCGGTTGCCGGTCTGAAGGCGAAACTCTTCTGTACGTCATCAACCCGCAGCGTGTCGAATGTGAGTCCGACGGCGTTCAACGCAAGCGAATCCACCGACTCTTTCAATCGCATGGTCATCGTCATCTTACCCTCGAAGCCGTCGTTCACCATCGCGAGCGACACGTCAAGTTTGTAGTTGAGCATGTCGAAGGGTTGAGGACCATCGTAGGAGTATGAGAGGACCTGCCCGCCGCGCCTCGCACAGGAAGTTTGCTCCTTGAACAATGCAGGCTGAGCCTGACCCGCCCAGTTGCCAAAACCACTAATGAGAAAAATAACGATAAACCGAATGCACGCACCCATAACGCCTCTCTTTAATAGTCCGTCCCGACTGGAGCTGCTCCCCCGAAGCACTCATGTTGGGAGCCGCTCAGGGAGATTCTCAGTTCGTCCTTCACACCGAGAAACATAAGAAGAAAAGCTGTCTGGAGAAAGGGCAGCAGAGCATTACTACGCGCCGCTACGTGATGGCTGTTAAGTTGTAGGAAGATACTATTTCAATATATTCTATTGAAATAATGTTAACAATGGGAAGATGTTGCTTACCCGTAGTGATGATTCGGCGACACTGATGTCAACAAGATCAAAGACTCTCGTTCTTTTCTTATCAAGCCTTCTCGTTACTCTCCTTGTTTTGGAACTGATCATCCGCTTGTTTATCCCCGTCCGCAATGTGGGACCATCGTTTACAGAGTACGATCCAATATATGGGAAAAGTCACAAGAAGAATTTCTCGTGCACGCGCATCACGCCGGAGTTTACGATGCAACTGACCACCAACTCTCTCGGCTTTCGCGGGCCCGAGCCGAGGACCTTTCCGTCGGGCGGAATTATGTTTCTCGGCGATTCGTTTACCGAGGGCTACGGCGTCAATGACGGCGAGGAATACCCTGCGCTTGTTCGACGCGAAGTCGAGCGGCGAAAGGGAAGCAACACCATTCCGGTCCTCAACTGCGGTCAAGGCGATATCGGGAACGGCAGATGGGTGAAGTTCCTGCGCAACGAAGGCGATCGCTTCGCTCCACGACTGATCTTCCTTCAAGTAATGAGCAACGATTTTCTGGATAATGGACCCGAGGGTTTGTTTTCTCTCAACGGTGACTCGCTCATTGAACATGCACCTCCACCACCCGGCAAGTTGCGTTTTTTCCAGCAAATCGTTGATGCGGTCCCTGGTCTGTCCTATTCTTACCTTACAGGATTTTTGCGACAGGTATCCTGGATCCTTGCCAAAGGCGCGAACGGTTCGCACCCACACGAGCTGGCACAAGTAAATGATCGTTTGACGTATGGCTTGGTAGATACGATTCTTGCAATGAGCCGTCACAAGGGATGGAAGATCGCCCTGCTCTTTGTAGGGCTCGAAGGTGAGCAGTTGGAAAAAATGCGGGCTATCGCTGATGCGCATACCGTTCCAATTATCGAGACTCCACAGTTGCGCGATCGGCCGGATCTGTTTTTCAAGACGGACGGCCATTGGAACACTCGTGGCCACGACCACGTAGCTCGACAGGTCATAGCATTCCTTGACAGCTCGGGAATTCTCACCGAATGACGATCGGCTCTTCCTGATGTATGAAAGTTTCTGGACCCTACCACTTCTGTTTCTCACCGGCACGCTGGGAGGGTTGATAGACTCCGTGGCAGGCGGTGGCGGACTCATCACGCTCACGACTCTTCTTTCACTCGGCTTACCTCCTCAAGCCGCACTGGGCACGAATAAATTCCAATCAACCTTCGGCAGCTTTACTGCAAGCGCATATCACGTACGGAAGAAGAATATCGCTCTCAACGCCGAAGCATGGCAAGGCGTCGCTTACACATTTGGAGGTGCCGCACTGGGAGCGTGGACGGTACAGCGCATTCAGTCGGACACGCTGGGGAAGGTGATACCCTTTCTCCTTGTTGCAGTACTTGTGTACATGTTCTTTACACCAAAATTAGGTGACGCGGCCTCGCGGCAAAAAATTGCACCGAAACTTTTCTACCCTTTCACCGGTATCAGTCTCGGCTTTTACGACGGCTTTTTTGGACCCGGCGTCGGGACGTTTTGGGCAATTGCGTTCGTGACACTTCTCGGCTACAATCTCTCACGCGCCACCGGCTACACGAAGCTCATGAACTTCACAAGTAACGTCGTGTCGCTCGCTGTGTTTGCCATCGGCGGCAATGTGCTGCCGTTGCTGGCACTCAGTATGGCAGCAGGACAGATTCTCGGTGCGCAACTTGGCTCGCGTTTCGTCATCATGAAAGGCGCGGCGTTCATCCGACCCTTCTTTATCGCCGTGGTCGTTCTTACAACTCTCAAACTCTTCTACGACCAATTCCTCTCGTAGAGGCACTGCAGGAATGGGGCTGCTGACATTCTGCAACGTCCACACGGACAACCACGCCGCAGCCTGAAAGTGTACATCGTGGAAAGTTCAGCCGCACCCACGCTCGTGCCCGCAGAATGCTAATGTTCAGTATACAACAAAAAGGCTGACCGCCGTCAGCCTCCAGAAGCAACAACCAAGTGGACACAAAAGAACTACACAGGCATGCTTTTGAACGTGCCCTTGAATTTCAACATGCCTAACCAATCCATCATCGTGTTTTTCGTCAGCACGTAGCGCCAGCGAAGTTTCTCCCAGAGCGTGGAACGAAGTTCCATCGGCTCGGTAAGCTCTTTGGGAAATTGTCGCGGATAAAAAACGAGCGTCGGCACTTCACCAACCCCCTCGAACGATTCCGTCCGTCGCTCCGGCGTGATGCCGTAAAAATCGCCGATGGTGCTGTACATCGGCTCGGTCATCATCACATATTCGTTCGCCTGAACGGAGTTCTTCAACATGCGATGGACGACAATCACGTCCAACCCGAAGAGCTTCTCAAACTTGTCGATCTTTTCAATCTCGCACTTCCCTACATGCACAACTTGCTTCAGTTGCAAGTTCGTTGCCTGGTGGCATGCACTGCAGGTGCACGTCCGCAGCGCGTTGATCGCATGCAGTTCCCGCTTGAACGCGTCGAACAAACCGGCGAGTTGGTCCTTCACTTGTGCCGCAACCTTATCGAGAGTCTTGCCGTTGGCGCGCGCGTAGAAGAACACTGCATCACCTTCGAGTTCGGCAACCCTCAGTGGCGGCTTTGCGGCATTCATGATCGCCTTCAAGAGCTTCACGGCGATCTGCTTCGAATGGCTGATGGAGATCGCCTGATATTTCATAAACCGTGTGAAGCCGCTAATGTCGGCAATCAGTAAAATGGTATTGTTCTGATCTTGCATAGAGCCACGTTAACCGTTGAGCGGAAGGTTACCACCGATTCTCACAGCTCGAACCCGCTGTACTTCGCATACGCAACACGGTAACCCACGAGCCGCCCTATCGGTGCAAGCACAGCGGCGAGAAAATCTTGCACCCCTTTCGGCAGCGCGGCGACGTATGTTTTCGATTCTAACCCTCGAAGCCAGACCATTATTTGTAAAAAGTCGGGTTGACCGTTTCTCACTCTGCCGTCGCCGACAAGGCCAAAAAAGTTCTCGACGAAGATCTCCATATCGAGTGCAGGAAGGAATGACTGTTCCATGACGAGCGGAATCTGCTCATTGTTGTAGTGGGTATGCGGTTTCTCTTTCGGCAGAGTAACCTCTTCTCCTTCGTTCAGCGCCATCATCCGACCGTCGAGAATGTACGTCAATCTACCGGAGAGGACCTTGAAGTGCTCGTCGCAGCGCTGGTGAAAATGCAATACCGGTTTGAGTCCTCCCGGTTTGACTGTAACTTTGAAACGCGTCCGTGCTCCGCCCGAGTCCCTTGCTGTTTCGAGAAACTCGATAGTGTCCCCCTTTGTCGTATCACTCAGGGTTTGTGCTTTGTTAACCATTGATGAAAAGGATTGAAATGAGATTCGGTTGTGGTAGATACGAAATACGCGCGCGAGCGGATTGCACGCCATAAAGAGTTCCTCTACGGTCCGTGCAGTGATTGACTTTATTCTCTCAACGGACAAGCAGAAGCTTTCTTGTTGCGACATAGTTGCCTTTGATCATCGGAGCGTCGTCATACGCTTTCGTTGCTTCGAGACGAGCAAGGTACATACCGCTTGCGAGGTTTCTCGCATCGAACTGGAGTTGATACGTTCCCGCTCTCTTCGGCTCGTTCAGCAGAGTCGCGACCTCCTTGCCTGCAAGGTCGAACACTCGGAGAAGAAGATGCAGCGGCGTCGCCGGATCGTCGGCGCCGATGAGAAGTGAATACTCAATGGTCGCTGTCGGATTGAATGGGCTTGGATACGCTCGGAGCGTCACATAAGATGACGGGAGGTTCGGTTCGGGAGTCACTGCCACGTCTGACGGCAGTGTCTTCGAGTATTTGTACACCGTTTGTCCGGTTGCATACCCGATGGAATCATTCAGCATCCGAAAACGATTGACGCGCACGCCGAACGTGTCGGGGAACCACGTGTCGCCGCCGTTTGTCGTTTTCCACGTCGGTTGTGAGGTGTTGCCCCCCACCCAGCCGATGTTCTCCGTCGCGAAGCCGATACCTTGCACGTAATAATTTCCGGTGGAAAGGAGTTTTTCCGTCCAGGTGAATCCACCATCGGTCGTCTTGAGAAAATACGTTGGTGCCCCGCTGTTCCGTTGCAACGAAACGTAGCCAACTGTGCGTGACGGAAAGTTGATCTTCCAACACCACTCGCCAATGCGGCTGGACGTGAATTGCGTCCTCCAGGTTGTTCCGCGATCGGAGGTGAAGAGAATTCTGCCGCTGGAACTTTCATTCAACGGTCCGGTGTGTCCAACAATGATGCCGGAATCCCTCGTCCAGAAATACACATCAAGCAAGCCCATCACGAACGCGCTCATGTCACGCACCTCCCACGTTGTACCGCGATCGGTGCTGCGAATGAAGCGTGCCGGTCCGCGCACACGCCCGACACCATACACGCACGAATCGCCGACCGCTTGTATGCCGCAGATGCCGCGCGGTTTTTGCGGTGCAAAGTTATTGTTCGCAAACCACGTCGCGCCGCTGTTCGTCGTCTGGTAGATGATGTTGGTGTCTGTGGCCCCTCCGAATTCTTCCGTGCCGAGATTGCATGCCCAGCCGCGCATCGAGTCGGCAAAGGTCACTGCGCGGAAATAGACCCTGCTCGTCGGTTGATTCTTTTCAAGCTGCAGCATCCATGTCCCACCGCCATCTGTGGTTTTCCACACTTGCCCTATGCCGTTGACTATCCATCCAACGCGCTCGTTGATGAACCAGGAATCATCATGCCGAGAGGAACTGAGAAACGGTGCCGTAGGAAGCCTCCGCCATTTCAACGATGGCTGGGAAAACAACGGCGAGACGAAAGAGAACACACTAATAATGAGGAATAACCTGGATGAAATCATCTGCGAAAGGAATGCTTGGTTGAGTGAGACTGACTGCAACAAGTTACTCAATCAGGTGAGGATCTGCAACGGGCAGCAAAATCTCACTGCAATTCGGCAAAGCGTTACGCGTAGTGAAAAGAAGTAATACGCAGATGAACTGGATCGAACGGGAGAACATGGAATGGGGCCATCATCCGCGTTGCTGTCCTTCTTCTATCTCGGATATGGTACACATCGACAAAGGGCGATTCGTCGTCCGAATCGCCCTTTCAATTGAAGCGCTGCATCAAGCTCTGAAATCCACTCGTGAACCGGTGGCAGCAGCGAGTTCCTTGCCAGACTCAATGAGTTGCGCAACGAGATTCGCATCTTGTTCCATCTGACTCTTGATGACCTTCGCAGCGATCTGCCGCTTCATGTCACTCGTGTCAGCGCCGGTCAGCGATTGGATCGCAGAACTGCACGAACATCCTTGTACGGACATGTCTGCTCCTACGTTGATTCTGACTGCATGTCGGCGCTGGGGGAAACGCCTTGAGAAAGTTATCGGGATTGAACGGGTATGTCTTCACCGTGCATCGTGGAAGCGCTGTCGGAAGCAGAACGCAATCGCTACTGAACAGCAGGTGGATATTGTGATATCCATTCTTGTATCACTACCCCCACTTTCCTATATTCACAGCACTATGAAAGCAAAACTCGCACTCGAAAACGGCACAATCCTTACCGGCGAATCCTTCGGCGCTGACGGTGAGACCACCGGCGAAGTCGTGTTCAACACCAGTCTCTCAGGATACCAGGAAATTTTCTCCGATCCATCCTACACGGGACAGATCGTAACGATGACCTATCCGCTCATCGGTAACTACGGCATCAATGAAGACGACGTCGAGTCGCCGAAGCCGCAAGTCGCAGGGGTGATCGTGAAGGAGTATTTCGATTTTCACAGCAACTTCCGCGCATCTGCGAGCCTCGGCTCGTGGCTGAAGAAACACAACATCGTTGCTGTCCAGGGGCTGGATACGCGCATGATTACGAAGATGCTTCGAACTTTCGGAGCGATGCGGGGCATCCTCTCAACAACCGACCTCGACGAGAAACGCCTGATGATGAAAGTCCAAGGCTCACCAGAAATGACGGGTCTCGACTTGACGCATGTGGTCTCGTGCAAGGAACCGTACAAATGGGACGACGTTGATCGCACCCCATTTTTGCTCAAGCCGCTGACAAACGGCGCCACAAACGGCAAACGGTTGAAAGTGGTTGCATACGATTGCGGCATCAAGCAGAACATTATGCGACGGTTGACCAGTTACGGTTGCGATGTCACTGTTGTGCCCGCGCTGTATCCCGCTGAAGAAGTGTTGGCGCTGAATCCCGATGGAATTTTTGTTTCTAACGGTCCGGGCGACCCAGCGGCGGTGAAGAAGGCAATCGAGAATTTGAAGTTGCTCATCGGCAAGAAACCGATCTTCGGCATTTGTCTTGGTCATCAACTGCTTGCACTTGCGTTCAACGCAAAAACATTCAAGCTGAAGTTCGGTCATCGCGGCGGCAACCATCCGGTGAAAAATCTCTTGACGCAAAAAATCGAAATCACGTCACAGAACCACGGCTTCGCGGTGGACCCGCAAACGCTCGACAAAGAGACGCTGGAAGCAACGCACGTGAATCTGAATGACGGAACCAATGAAGGCTTTCGACACAAGGAACTGCCGGTGTTCTCAGTGCAATACCATCCGGAGGCATCGCCCGGACCGCACGACAGCGATTATTTGTTCCGCGACTTCATTGAGATGATGAAAACCGGCGCACCGGTCGAAGTTCCGACGTAATCTCGATACCGTACCGCTGCGCGAGACGGTTTACGTTTGACAATACTGTCGAAGGCCTCCCTCGCTTCTCGTTCAGCCTTCCGATAAGCAATCTACTGTGGATATGGGGAAAGAAACTATCGTTTCGATAACAACACGCGCGGGAAAGCGTTGATGGAAACACTTCCTGTTTTGATGTATCACCAAATATGGCCCGACGGGAAATTCGAGCCTTCGGACTTCGTGGTAACGCAGAGTGTGTTTCGCCATCAGATGGAATACCTGGCGGAGAACGGCTTTGTCACACCGACTGTTGCGGAGTTGCTTGACCAGCACGAAGAGCCGACCGGCAAAAGGCGCTTCTTGATTACCTTCGACGACGGCTATCGGAACAATGCAGAATACGCGATTCCGGTGCTGAAAGAATTCGGCTTTCGGGGAGTCATATCGCTCGTCGGCGATCGAACGTTGAAAACGAATTCATGGGACAACCACAAAAATATTCCGCTCGGCGAGCTGATGTCGCCGGAGGAAATCGTTGCCCTCGACGCTGACGGCGTTGTCGAGTTTGCCTCTCACTCACATCGGCATAAGTCTTTGCCCCAACTCAATGACAGGGAACTGGAACAGGAACTCGCTGATTCAAAAAGCCACCTCGAAACATTGTTGCATCATCCCGTCGCTTACTTCACGTACCCCTATGGAGATGTTGATGCTCGCGTCAAGGATGCAGTGCGCAAAGCAGGATATCGGTGCGCCTTCGCTGTGCACTCCGGTCCGATGGATTTCTTCAAGGACCTCTTTGAAATTCGACGGATGATCGTGAAGAACCGAGATGACGAAGCCTATCTATTCTCCAAGTTCTCCGGTTTGGAGCGAACCGTTATGTGGGGAAAATGGTTTGCAAAGAAACTGATCGGCAAGCGGAACGCTTTTCAGGGGGAAATGCCAAACCATCCCACGTCGTAAAGCCAACGCTATGCGCGCATCGTCGCAGCGTGCGGCGATGACTCAACTCGCCCTTTGCCGCCGGACGCGTTGCGTTCGACGGCGAAGAGTTCTCAACCGCAGATTGTTTTACCAGATATTGAACAGAAAGTACGAATGCCTGAAACCGCAACAGTGTCACGCAGTACAGCAACAAGAACATCCGATGGGCTCCATCAGAACACTCCTGTGCTCTCTGTAAGTGTTGTATCGAATGTCAATCACTTCGATGATCTCCGTGAGGAATGGTCGTCGCTAGTCGAGCGAGCGCATGTTACCATTTTCCAGACATTCGAATGGCAGCGTACATGGTGGAAGCACTACTCGACAAAAAGATTCTCTCTCCACATCATCGTCATCCGCAACGGTTCCCGAATCGTCGCTATTGCCCCTCTGTACATCGAAAAGGCGCACGCAATGGGAATAATCAGCGTTCGGAAGTTGACCTTCATCGGCAGTGGAATTACCGACTATCTTGATTTCATCATTGAGCCTGAATGGGAGGAACGATGTATTACAGAGATTGCGCAAGAGTTGGCTCGATCAACGTCGCGCATCGATACGATCCACCTTCTGGATATTCCGGAACGTTCCACAAACCATAGGCTCCTCTACGAAGCACTGAGCACCCGGGGATTCCGAGGAAGTCATTTCATCAACGAGTATTGTCCCCGCTTACAACTCCTTGGTTCGTGGGAAGAAACGCTCGCTTCCTTCCCTTCGGCAAAACAAAAGCGCTTCAGGCAAGTGTCGAAGAAAATCGAAACGGACTTTGCCGTTGACCTGCAGATTGCCTCGGAGAAGGATAGCATCTCGAGTGAATTCGACGAGTTTTTCGCTCTCCATCAGAAACGCTGGCGCGATAGCGGTCATACGGGCGTGCTTGCAGACCCACGCGCCTTGGCTTTTCATCGTGAAGTCGTTGCGCTCTTCTTTGACCGCCACATGCTCTTTCTTGCATTTCTCACGCTGAACGGAGAACGCGTGGCTGCCAACTACAGTTTCCTCTTCCATGGCGAATGCTATCACTATCTCAGCGGCATCGACATGCGGAAAGATCTTGAGAAGTACTCTGTGGGCCGCATTCTGCAAATCTACAGTATTGCTGCGGCAGCGCGAGCGGGTGCCACCGTCTATGACTTTATGCGAGGTCCGGAGGAATACAAGTATTATTTTAACAGCGTTGACGCGAACAATTGGGCGGTGCTGATGTATCGCAGCAACAGCAATTGGATCGAGAAGAAATACAAATTCATCCTGCTGTTTCACTCTCTGCAGCGGAGACTCACACGCGAGCGCCTGCTGCTGAAACGTGTCGTGGCGGAGCATGGGCTTTTCTCGCAAGCCATGCTCAACCATCTCCAAGAGCGTTGGCGGACGAATCTTGTTGAGGGAGAGCGAAAACTGAAGGCGCCCGAAAAATCACTCCTGCAGGGAGAAAAGGAGAAGAATACCCAATGAGGGATTCCACACAGCCAGTCCCCGTAGTGCTGGGGGGCGAGAATGGTGCGCTCCCAATCGTACGGGCGCTGGCAAAAATCGGCCTTCGTTCCATCGTCGCTTCGGAGCGCAAAGACGACATCACATTCCACTCACGGTATTGTGCTGAAAAAATTCTCCTGAAGGAATTCGAAGCGGCGACAGACGAGGAGAATGTTGCTACGTTGCGCGCACTTTCGCAGCGCTTCCCTACCAAGCCTGTGCTGTTTTGGGGAAGCGACCGTGAGGTTCTTTTCCTCAATCGCACACAGCAGGAACTCTCGCAGTGGTATCAGTTCGTAATGTGCGATTCACAACTGAGCGACCGAATTGTTGATAAGGCGCAGTTCTCTCTTCTCGCGGCAGAGCGAGGCTTGCCCGTCCCAGTGACGATGTTCTTTTATTCCCGCCAGGAAATCTTGGACAATCTTCATCGCATTCCTCTCCCCTGCATCATCAAACCCGTGTTTATGAAGGATTGGTACACATCGTACATCAAAGTCAAATACGGTTCGTACAAGCATGCACTTCATAGACTCGCATCGGTAGATGAGATACGCGACTTCATCAGAGACCTGCCGAACATTGACAAAGGCGTCGTCGTGCAAGAGTTCATTGACGGCAGAGATGAGTATCTGTGCAGCTTTCATGCCTATGTCAACAATGCAGGCGAACCCGTCGCGGCATTCGTCGGTAGAAAGATTCGTACAAGCCCGATTCACTTCGGGGGAAGCGCCTTCATCGAGACTTTCCATGACGACGAATTCATGCAGTTAGGATTGGAAGTGTGCCGGAAAATTCCGTTCAAAGGAATTGTGAAGATTGATTTCAAACGGAATGCGAGAACCAACAAGCTGATCATTCTCGAACTCAACCCGCGGTTCACATTGTGGAATTACCTCGGCGCTTTCGCGGGAATCAACATCCCTGCATTGTGGTATAAAGATTTGAGCGGAGAAACCGTCCGCCCGACTATGAAGTACAAGCCGCATCACCGGTGGGTGTGTTTTCGCGCCGACATTCGTGCCCTGCCGGCGTATCTGAAAGCCGGCGAGTGGACGTTGCTTGGTTGGCTGAAATCTTACATGGCGCCCAAAGTCTACCACACCTTCGCATGGGATGACCCATGGCCGTTAGTGTTTACCTTGCCGCGGTTCATCTCCCGTCGTCTCAAGCTTCGACAACTCCGGAAAACTACACATATTGATTGAGCAGCGAGCCCGATGAAGCTGGCAATCATTTCGGACATCCATGCAAACATCACCGCGCTCAAGATTGCGCTCGATTTCATTGACAGGCAGCAAGGAATAGAGCGCATCATTTGCTTGGGCGACCTCGTCGGTTTCAATACAGCGCCCGGTGAATGTGTCGACATCATTCAAGAACGTCAGATTCTCTCGATTGCCGGCAACCATGATGCGGGTGTTGTGGGAACAATGGTGGAGAAGCAGTTTCCGTGGGAATGCTGGGAAGCAATACAGTGGACACGCCGACAACTGAACGAACGCCAGTTGACATTCCTTCGGTCGCTCCCGCCACAGAAAATCCTCGAGAAGAAGTTCTGGATAATGCATGGCATTTTTGCCGACCAATACCATTACATGGTCGGCAATCGCAAACACCGTTATGCGTTTCTCCGTTTACGTGCCGCCGGTCTGCGGCTCGCGTTCTACGGTCACATTCACCAGCAAACCTGTTTCGAGACTCACGGCATGTTTGGCACGATTCGCTCGTGCGCTTCTGATAGTCCTGTGATGTTGGACCCTGACGCAAGCTATTTAATCAACCCCGGCACCATCGGACAGCCCAGAACGCTGGACGCGTTCGTCCAGTTTGCCATTGTGGATTTCGACCAACACACGCTCCAATTTCATCGCATCCCTTACGATTATTCCGCAGTCCTTGCTCGTACACTTGAAGTATTTCCACGCCATGCGGAAATGTATCGCCGCTTTGGTTCGCTTTCACAGGACAGCAGCGAGAGTTCGAAATAGTTGCTGCGGGTTTCCTGCAGTTAAAGGTTCTCACTCGCTGCTCGCAGCAGCCCTGTAACTCTCAGAGTTACACCTCGAGGCAAACACACCACTTGCTTTGCTGCCCGCGCCTATCTGCATAGAATACCCCCACCTCATTGCGGTAGAAAATATCACCGCACCCCTCTATGTTTCGCTTTTTCAGCCGATAATACTATACAGAAGAACTTGTGCCACATCGCAAAAACCATGGGCTTTATTGACAAAGAGCAGGAACTCCGGGAAAGAGAGGAACCAAAGCAAAGGGGACTTTGGCGCTTTCGTACAGACCGTAAAGCTGAGCCAGACCTAAGGGCCAAGGATCGTCTCCATCATTGGTTCTTGTTGTTCAAAAGCCTTAACATCGCCGACCTTTTTCACAAAGTGAAGCATCGGTTCTACTCTCAATCGCTTTCGTACTGCCTCCGCCGCGATCTCGCAATCCCGATTGAAACGCCAAAGGCAAAAATCCCGATCTCGATACGGAAACTGCGCGCCAGCGATATAAGTATCCTCTTGAACTTGGACGATCCCAGCCTCTCCGATCAAGAGCGAAGAGAGCGAACCGACCGACTCGTGTTGCTGAAGGAAGGCGTCGAGACCTGCTATGTTGCAGTTGATCAATCAGACCGGCCCTGCTATATGCAATGGCTCATCGGACCAAATGAGAATCTGAGCCTCCAGCGGATTTTCAGCGGCGGATTCCCCTGGCTGGAATCGAATGAGGCACTGCTTGAAGATGCATTCACGCCCGAATCGCATCGCGGTCTGGGAATCATGTCGTGCGCGATGGCACAGATCGCCGAGCGAGGCTCTGCGATTAACGCGCGCTACATCATCACTTTCGTACACGATCAAAACATCCCCTCGTTGAAAGGCTGCAAGCGCGCAGGCTTCGTCCCATACATGCTGCGGTACGAGAAGAACCGTTTCTTTCGGCGAACGATTTCGTTCTCCCTCCTTCCTGCCGGAACGCCATACCCGTTCGATACGAAAGCGAATACCTAACGAACAAGTGAATCCTCCAACGTCGGAGCCTTGAAGCGAGGCAGGACATTTCGCTCGCGGCTCCGTCGGTGAACTATTCAGATGTGACGAGAACTCGCCTACACAACGACGCGCAACGAATCCCAACTCGTTCGCATCATCCCACATCTTCTGCTACGTTTTGTAGAAACGACAAAACATTCGGCGTCATCATGAACAACCCTTCCGCTGAATCACCCTTTTTTGCGGTCTTCTGACTGGCACTAAAGTAGGTACATCAAGTCACCAAGTGTTCCACGTTCATGAATGTATTTGCGCAATCGCGCCGGACATTCGGGGTGATAGAGGCGATCGTTCGCGTATCTAACTTTTTGCTGAGTTGAATGATTGAAATGAAGCAAGACCGGCAGCCTGCTGAAACCAGCATCGCAGCCCTTGGTGTTCGAGAGATGCTCTCGATGAAAACGATCGGAACAGTCCGCGCGTTTGATGCTATTGAGTACGAATGGCGGCAACTGCTGGAACAATCGCATGCAACCATGTTCCAATCGTTCGAGTGGATGCGCACGTGGTGGAAACATTTCGGTGAGCCGAACGACAATGCACAGTTGCATATCGTCAAGATACGTTATGGAAAAAAGCTTGTCGCTCTTGCGCCGCTGTTTATCGAGCGGCTGAAGCGAGCCGGCGTTATCCAGTTGCGCAAATTAGTGTTCATCGGCAGAGAGACAACCGACTATCTCGATTTCATCATCGCCAAAGGATTCGAGAAGGAATGTATCGCGCAGTTCGCTTCACACATTGCGACACACACCGGGTTGTACGACGTCGTTCACCTTGTAGATATGCCGGAGCGAACGGGGAATCACGAACTGCTGCATAACGAATTACTTGAACGAGGGTTAGTCGGCGAACGGTTCGTGAACGAATACTGTCCGCGAACGGCCTTGGCAACCACCTGGGAAAAAACTCTCGCGTTGCTCCCGTCGAGCAAGCGCTCCGGCTTGAAGCGCTCGCAGAAAAAAATCGAATCCGATTTCAACGTCGAACTGCACACAACGGAAGATGCTCGTGCACTCAAAACCGATTTCGACGAGTTCGTTACGCTGCATCAACAGCGGTGGAATGGGAGCGGACAGCTCGGCGTGTTTGCGTGTCAGACGACAAGAGCCTTCCACGAAGAATTCGCAACACTCGCCTTCGAGCGACGGTGGTTGTTTCTCGCGTTCCTTACGCTGAACGGAAAACGTGTCGCCGCGAATTATGGATTCGTCCACAACAATGAGTTTTTCTATTACCTCAGCGGCATTCAGATGCAGGGTGAATTGGCAAAATACTCGCTCGGGAGAATTTTGCACATGTACAGCATTGCCGAAGCGATTCGTCGCGGCATCGGTACCTATGATTTCATGCGCGGCACCGAACGATACAAATACGATTTCAACAGCACTGATGCACAGAATTGGACAATTCTGATGTATCCGCACAACGGCGTGGCGAGCCGGCTCAAATTCAAAGGCATCTTGCTGATTGACTCGCTGAAGCGGCGCGCCGCAAAAGAGAAGTTTCTGATGCAACATGCCGCAAAGGAAAACGGAACCAACGGAAGCATAGCGGGGCTCCTTGCCCAGCGCATACGCGCAAATCTGAAAGATGGATTGCAAAAACTAAAATCGCCGGAGCGCTCGCTCTCGCACCGTGGAGAGGCATAATCTCTTCTCGAGACGCATCTCGACAGTTTCGGTTCTTCTTAGCTATTGACAACTGAATAATAATAAAGGCAAGACGATCCGCCACGCTGGTCAGGCGTACACCGGCGGATCGCCGTTGGGGATGAGGTTCTTACGAGAGGATCAAATCCTCAATGTCGTACCGACGGATTTCGTCCGTCAACTCGCTTGCACTGCGCTTGGTCAGCGCCGCATGGCGCGGTTGTTCGACAACCACTCGTGCTACTACCGCCACAATTGACTGGAGCCATGTTCGCATTTTCATCTTCCATCTCTCAAATGTCGTACAAAAACTTCTGGTTGATCCGGCGTGAGCACAATTCGCCGGTTAGTCACCGTGCGGAGAATTACGAGGCGATCGCTTCGCGTCGCGTACAGTGTGAGCATTCCTAGTCTGCTGTCGGCGGCTCTTCCGACGTAGCCGAAAAGTCCACGAATGAACAGCAAGCCCGTTCTCAACCGAAGATCAACATTGAGCAGCTCGGCAGAAATGATGCCCCGCCGATGAATCGCCACTTTCCCAATCAGCCTTCGCACGAGTATCTTCTCCGCGGTCAACTCATACGCCGTAGGACGAAGGAGAAACGCAACGCCATAGAGCGCCGCCGGAACAATCCACGCGAGTTCTAATTCCTTCGGCAACTCCCTTCCGAACACTCCAACGTGAGCTGCAATTGTCATTAGGCATATCACTGTTGTCACGATCGTGATTGTTCTCGCTCCCCCATCCATTGTTGTTGTGAACCTCATTGTGCTCTCGTCTTGTTCATGTAATACAATATAGGGAGCAACGCCTCTCGAGAACATCCCTTGGTTACGGTATTCTTAGAGCTGTTGCATTGTGCGCATGGCAGCAAACATCTCGTGGTCTCGCGAGTCCACCTCAACAATAGTCCCCGGCTTATCCACGAAATAGATTTTGCCTGATCCAGGTCCTCGAACAGTAACCGCGGTCATTCCGACGTATCGAAATCTTAGCGTCTGTGCCTCTTCGCTCAGCGAGTGTAATTGTTGCCGCTCTTTGCCGCAGCACGACATGTTAGTTCTCCTTATGCGTACACGTTGTAGAAGAATCGCGCCGGCGGAAAGCGCAAGCCACAGTAATACTCGTTCACTCCACCGCTCCGCCACCAGGAAGCCGAATGGCATTGCAATCCAAAGTCTCAACCAGTAGAAACAATCCATTACCTTGCCGACGCCCCCCCCCATCCTCCGCCGCTCGCCTCGACCTCATGACAATATCCCACGGTCTATCTTCGGCTTGCAGCAAATGAGTCAAGCGCCAAACGGCAAGTATAGCAAGGATCAGAAAATAGAATTTCACTGAAGGATGATTCTTACGTCATCGCGGAGAATCCAACTCCGCAGAACGGTACACCACCCCTGAACTGCGAGCGTATCGGATAAGACACTCTCCAGCAAGCGTTGTTCACGTTCGGCAAGCCGCTCAGGATAATACTTGATGCGCATCGGACCTCTTGAAAGTTTCTCAATGCAAGATACGATGGCGACGAGGGGAGTGGAATACCGCGATTACGGTATTTTTCTAAAAGGTGGCAAAAACCGGCGTTATTTTAGGGTTTTCGAGTGGTTGGAGCTCATCCAAATGCGGACCGCTTCACTCATGGTGTGGACCTTGAGTTTCTTGTAGATGTTTTTCGCGTGTGAATTAACGGTTCCCTGCGAGATGCAGAGTCTCTCAGCCGTGCTTTTTTTCGTCAGCCCTTCGGAGAGGCATTGAAGAATCTCATGTTCGCGGGAGGTCAAGCCGAGGTCCTTCGGCGCGTTGAACCGCTGAAAAAGGTTCATGACCTTCCTCGCTATGCTCGCATTCATCGGCGGACCGCCATGGATCACCTCTTCGATAGAGGCAATGGTTCGATCAAGGGAATCGTTCTTGATCAAGTAGCCATCGGCGCCCGCGCAGATTGCTTTGAACACATCGTCGTCGTCATCGAAATTGGTCAGCATGATGACGGAGGTCGAAGGCGAAAACACCTTTAGCCTTTTCCCGCCTTCGATGCCATTCATGCCGCTCCCGAAGTTGATGTCCATGAGGACGACATCCGGAGCGCCGCCACTGCTGAACGCAGCGAGAGCCTCTTCACAACTCGAAAAACTCCTCTCGCAGCGAATCCCTGCCACCCCATCCAGCGATGCAAAGAGCGCTTCGCGGTATGGCCGATCATCCTCGACAATCCAGACCGTAACTTCACTTGAAGTGGACGATGGAGTTTCCTCTGTGGCTCCCATCAATGAACTCTCCTACGAAATATGGACATCTATAGTTTTGCACAACGCGTTCGATTGAGAAACCACCGTTCGCTCGTTCGATGATTGATGAGCATACCAGTGCGACTACGCAGATACATCTTGGCGTGCGACGGCATAAGGTCAGCCCGAAGAAGCTTGGTGAGAGGTACGAAATGCTACTGAAACGCCGAAAGAAAAGCAACCGTCAATACGCATCGTAGGTCATAGTTTGATTCATGGCGCGACGGAATCCGAGGGAGATGAGCGTTGCTGAAAGCGGACTTTCGGTCGGGCGAGCGCCGTTACAGTGTTCGACGGTAATTTCTCTGAATGGACGAAGGAACTCGGGCAGTTGGGTCATGCCGATGAATTGGCGAAGCGCGGCGTGCACCGCTTCGATGGAAGCTTCGGGGAAGACGTGAAGTCGTGCCCCGTTGCTTTCGAGCAAAAGAATGGGCGTGCCGCGATGAACGGCGATGTAGTTGGTTGGCGTTCGCGCGAGTGTATGAGTTCCCAGCACGATGCCATGCCCGAAGGGATTGGCAGGATCGCATGCATTGATAAGAATGGGTTGTTCTTCGCGATGGCGTTCAGCGCAGACGCGCCGCAATTGTTCGACCGCCGCCGGCAAGGCGAACTGCATCCCCGAAAGCCCTTCGACAAAATAGCCGCGACGGATTTCGCCGCGCATCTCCATGCGCTGGAACTGCGCCGCAATCATTTGCCACGGCAGCAACTCTTCGCGCCGATAGAATTCTCGCGCCACAATGCCGTACCGATGAAGCAGAAGCATCGCTTGCGCCTCTGCCTTTTCTTCGAGCGAACATTCTTCACCCATCACGCCGGGTAAATCCACGAGCGACCAACGACCACTCCACCCCGGCACTTGCTTCAGTGCCTTACGCACCGAACGCATCGCTCTGAACCGCCGCGGATTCCGTCGCCCCAACATCAACTCGATCGGCTCGATGGGGAGCTCCTCCATGGATTTCACGACACGCTTCACGCTCAACAGTTCCGGAAAGACGTCGTTCGTAATGAGCCCGCTCCAGAACAACTCGGCAATGCCGTTATTCAGTGCGTCCAACGAAAGCCGCGTGCCGCTGCGGATATCGTTGAAGAACGACGCGCCGTTACGATGCACATAGGCGAGAATCCTGTTCGCCTGTTCAGACCGAACACCGGCAGTGTCGCCGTTGCTCTCCGCCTCGTGCATTCCATCTGCCTGCGCGATAGCGGGCAGTCGCTCCACAAACGCAGACGCCGCGCCGCGCAACACGCACTTCATCTTCCCCTGCCCTGCACCAATCCATACAATCGCACCCGACGAGGTGATCGCTGAGAGCATCTCGCGACTATACTCCTTCACTCGACGACCGAGTATTTCTCGTTCCCACATCTCCGACGGAAGCGGAAGCGCTTGCATGTGCTCGAGCACGTTGTGAACACCTGCATTGCCGTGCTCTCGCGTTGACGGATGAAGGTTCTGCCAATGGAGGAGAAACTGTGTAAACTCAGCGAGACTCGTCGGGTTGATTTCTTTTCGCAGCAACAACAGTGTCTGGCGATGGATCCGTTCGAGATTCGGACGATAGACGAATTGTCGATCGGTCGGCTGCGCCGATTGCCCAAAGTGCCCCTCAATGATTTCCCCTTCTGAAGAGAGCCTGACCAACGTATCATGGACAGTGTCGTGGCGGAAGCCGTAGCGCGACACGAGCTCGGCAGAAGTAACCGGGCCGTGGTGCCGGACGTAACGCCAGATGACATTCGTCCGGATGATGTCCGAATCCAGACGCGAGAAGTGTCCAAAGTCCTCGCCGGCGATCCACCGCGTACCCGTTGGAAAACGTACTTGGACGGCTCTCCCATTCTTGCTGAGGGCATCGAGCAGTGCCATATCGCCATCCACGACACGCTCGCGAATTTCCTCTTCCGACAAATCTCCGATGCGCAGCAACACTTCCAGCAACTCTTCGGGTGAGCGAGCCTTGAATCCTTCCGCTGTATGTTGAAGCTGCTGTTCGACCTTCTCAATCGCTTCGGGTCGCAGCAGATGATGAAGGGAATCCAGATGAACAATTTCCGAAAGCAACTCGCGATTCACTTCGAGCGAACGACTCAGCTTATCTGCCGGCGGCTCGTCCCACTCGTACATATAGACTTGAATGAAATCAAACAGCAAGCTTGCGGCGAACGGTGATGGAATCTCCGTCTGCACGCACGTCACGTGAATCTTGCCCGCCGCAAGAGCATTCACGATATCCTTGAAGTGGTCGAAATCGAGAACGTCATTCAGCACATCGCGCATCGTTTCGATGACGATCGGGAAATCGGAAAACTGTCGCGCGATGTGCAGCAAATCTTTTGCACGCAAACGTTGAAGCCAAAGCGGGGTACGCTTGCCCGGCGCGAGCTTCGGCATCAGCAGTGCACGCGCCGCATTCATCCGAAACTGCCCGCCGAACAGCGGCGACGACAGCAGATCCGTCAGCACAACATTCTCTGCCTCTTGCAACGTCAGACTGTCGAGGAGATTCATCGGCAACTCCTCGACATCGGCACACCGCAGCAGGATGCCGTCGTCGTTGTACAGCAATTGCGGCTCCCCACCGACGAGTCGGGTCAGGCGGTGCGCAACGAGAAGCCCAAGCAAGCCGTTCACACGACGCCCAAACGTCGAGTGAATCACGATGCGCGGGTCGCCGACCTCGTCGCGAAACCCCTCGACTACCAACAGCTCGTTGTGAGGAATGCTGCGCGTGAATTGTTTCTGCTTGATGAAATATTGTTCGATGTTCCACGCTGCGCGCCGATCAATCGGAAATTCCGTTTGTAGCCACTTCAGACACTCCGGCGACTCGAGACGCTCGCTCAGCGCTTTTCTAAAGGCGCCGACCTTCACGCCGAGCTCAAAACTTCTCCCGATTCCTTCACCACGCCAGAACGGCATCCGCGCCGGCATGCCCGGCGCGGGCGCCACAGAGAGTTTGTTTGCATCAATAGCAAGTATGCGCCATACGGAGGAGCCGAGAATGAACGTATCGCCTACACGGCTTTCATAGACGAACTCCTCGTCAACTTCGCCGACTTTAGTTTTACCGTCCTGCAAATACACACCGAAGTACCCGCGGTCGGCAATAGTGCCGCCGCTCGTGATGGCGAGTTGCGAACTGCCGGGCAACGCGCTCAACGTATTATTCACCTTGTCCCACGAAATGCGCGCACGAAGCTCGCGCAGCATCTCGCTTGTGTACCGTCCCGCAAGCATCTGCAAAACGCTTGCATACAGCTTCTCCGACAAATCGCGATAGCAATACGATCGGCGAACCACATCGAACAACTCGTCAACATTCCATTCTTCGACGCTCACCATTGCGACAAGCTGTTGCGCAAGCACATCGAGGCAATTGTTTGGGATCTTCGTAACCTCGACATCATGCTCGCTCATCGCTTTCGCAACAACCGCAGACTCGACCACGTCTTCGCGATAGGTCGGAAAAATCCTTCCCTTGCTCGTCGCAGAGATGACGTGCCCCGAACGACCGACTCGCTGCAAGCCGCGAGCAACACCTTTGGGTGATTGAAGCTGAATCACGAGGTCAATACTGCCGATGTCAATGCCCAACTCCAGTGCGGAGGTAGCGACAAGACAGCGCACCGTGCCGGCTTTGAGGTCGGCTTCCATTTGTTCGCGTGCGGCGCGCGACATCGAGCCGTGGTAGGCTTGGACGAGTTCGCTCGTTCGGATTTCGGATTTCGGATTTTTGATTGCGGAATAAGATTGCTGGATTGATGGATCGTTGGATGAGTGAATTGCCTGAGGAACAGCGTACATGTTGAACGAACGACCTGAACTCGAACCTTCATTGTCATCACCCAACAACATCTCATTCAACTTCGCTGCGACACGTTCGGCAAGCCTTCGATTGTTGACGAAAATGAGCGTGGTGGTGTGAAGGCGAATGTGTTCGAGAATCTCCGTGAAGACCATCGGCCAGACGCTCTCGGCAGGCAAGTCTGAGAAATCGGGCGGAGCGCAGATGACTTTCAAATCCATTTGCTTGCGTTGACCCGCATCCTGGATATTCACGGTGCGAGCAACAAGCCTCTCCCCTTCCCATGTTTGTCCTCCGAGGAACGCTGCAATCTCTTCCAACGGTTTCTGCGTAGCCGAAAGTCCAATACGAATGAACTCTTGCTGAGCAACGTGCTGCAGGCGTTCGAGGGTCAGAGAGAGATGCACGCCGCGTTTGTTGCTGCAAAGGGAATGAATCTCATCAACGATCACGTATTGCACCGTCGTGAAAATGTGCCGCATGCGTTTCGACGTGAGCATCAGATACAACGACTCTGGCGTTGTGATCAGAATATCGGGCGGAGTGCGAAGCATTGCGGCGCGTCTCGATTGCGGCGTGTCGCCGGTGCGCACTGCGGTCGTGATGATCGGGAGTGCAATACCTTCGGCTTCCGCTTCCTTTCGGATTCCCGCGAGCGGCAATTCGAGGTTGCGTTGAATGTCATTATTGAGCGCCTTGAGTGGCGAGACGTAAAGAATGCGCACCCCGGGCTTCAACGTTTCTGCCAGATGCTGTTCAACGAGATGATTGATTGCCCAAAGGAACGCGGCGAGTGTTTTTCCGGAACCCGTCGGTGCAAGAATGAGTGTGTTGGTGCCCGATGAAATCGAGGGCCAACCTTTCGTCTGCGGCGGCGATGGTTCGCCAAACGTTTTTTCGAACCAGCGGCGGACGACGGGATGAAAGTCGTCGAGGATGTTGGGCGCTGACAAATGGAATTGGGGAGTAGTTGAGACTTTGGTTTTGCTAATCCAGAGAAATGATAGTAGAGATTCGCACGAATTGCAATCGGTAGAGCAGATGAGAATCCGGAGCTTTTGCTTTTGGCTCGGTGCGACTTCGCGCCCCGGTCTCGCCGTAGGCAATCCGCTTTAGCCTCACGCCGAATTCAGGAAGAAACCTGAATTCCGATATTGATTCTCACGCAAAGACGCGAAGGCGCGAAGAATGAAAGAGAAAAAGAACATGTTGTTGCAGAAGTTCTCAAAACATTTCACCAATTCGGTGAATTCTCCTTTGCAGAAATTTCTCAAAACAACTTTGCTGCTTTGCGACTTTGCCTGCCTGCCGTAGGCACGGCGTGAGGCTAAATCGGATTTCAGGAGAAAAATTATCCTTGACAATGAACGCGCGATGACGTACTTTTGAGCAAGCCTCATTTGGGGGTGACTTACCATTTCATCTCTTCGGACGTGAGGCTCAAGTCCTCCGAAGTGAAGCATTCGGCAGCCGCCCACACTCAAGGGGTTTACTCTGCTTTCTCTTGCTGAAAATGGATTTCTGATACTCTTCGCCGCTCACCGGCACTCCGCAGCGACAAGGCACAAAAACAGCTCTTCTCACATCTCTCCAGTTTTACTTCGCCGTCCGTGTTACCTGAATTCGTTCTTAATAAGGATGTGCTTCACTTGTTTGGTAGGAGATCTTTCACTCAACCGTATGGAGACACGATGAGCACGCCACAGCGCCAACCAGCCGGACTGTTTGAAACCCTACGCCGGGAGATGCGGCTGAAAGGCTACTCCCACGAAACCATGAAAGCCTACCGAAGCTGCATCCGAACGTATGTGCGATACCTTCATCCCAAACATCCTCGAGAAGCCAGCGATGCAGACATTCGTGAGTTTCTCCTGCACCTTGTAGATAATGAGGATTACGCTGAATCAACAGTGAACCAGGTCATCAACGCGCTCCGATACTTGTACGTCGAGTTGTATCAGCGCCCGATGGCGCTGGGAGATATTCCCCGTCCACGGAAAGAACAAAAACTTCCCGATATTCTTAGCATGGAAGATCTGCGGAGACTGTTTGATGCGACCAATAATCTCAAACATAGGGCGCTGTTGATGGTGGCATACGCCGGAGGACTGCGCGTGAGTGAGGTGGTACGGCTGCGGATTGAGGACGTTGATAGTGAACGCAACATGATACATATCCGGCAGGCAAAACGAAAGAAAGACCGCTATACACTGCTTGGTGATGCTGCGCTTACCATCTTGCGGGCATATTGGAAGCAATATCATCCCCGTGAATGGTTATTTGAAGGACAGGATCGAAAGAACGGCAAGCCGGTTCCGCATTTGAGTAAGAGAAGCGCCGAGGCGATTTTTGAGGCAGCAAAGACAAAGGCCGGAATCGCGAAGCATGTTACCTTCCACTCACTCCGTCACTCCTTCGCCACTCATTTGTTGGAAGCGGGTGTGGATTTGCGCTATATCCAGGAGTTGTTGGGACACGAGAGCAGTAAGACCACCGAAATCTACACACACGTAAGTCAGAAGAAGGTGGAACAGATTAAGAGTCCGTTGGACGAAGCCATGAAGAACCGAGAGCCGCCACAGGCAAAATAATCGCAATGCCGGTATTCCCGGATTTTAGAAAATAACGGCATTGCAGGTATTCCGGAACAATGGGGAATACCTGCAATGCGAGATTACAGTAGTTAGCCGCCATTGCGGTGCTGCATATCTACAAATCCGTGGCCAATGACAAACGA